>CAXRAV010000001.1:0-4602 GCA_964228585.1 Candidatus Limnocylindrus sp.
CGACCGCGCACGGCGTTGCAGAGCGTTGTGTAGGAGTAAACGAAGATGGCGCACTTGTGTGGGTGGAGGTGCCACTCGGAGAGCCGGATGCGACGCGTGTGCATGCACGGTTCGACGCGCCACTCAAAGAAGGGCAGCGCGCAGAGGCCTGCTTCGCTGCGGATTTGTGGCCGCACGAACTCGCCAAAAGAATCAGTGAGGGGCTTGTGGTTGTGATCGATTACGGACGCGAGGGGGCTGAGCTTCGTGACGCCGCCAGCCGCGCGGCGGGTACAGCCCTCGCCTACCAGGGACACCGAGCGACCGACGATCTGCTGGGTGACCCAGGGGGGCGGGACCTGACCGCCCATGTGGACCTGACCGCCCTCCGGGCCGCCGCCACTGCGGCGGGACTCACCCCAGTCGCCTCCACCAGTCAGGCGGCGCTTCTCGCAGGGGCGGGCCTCGATGACGAGATCGAGCGTATTCGGCGAGGCCCAGAGGCGACCCTTGAGGGGGCGATCGCACTCCGCTCGGCACTCGCTCGTCTGATGAATCCCCGTGGCATGGGTGGATTCGCCGTGGAGCTCTTCGCGCTCGGCTCGGCTGAGCACATTTCACGCCTAGCGGACGCGAGAAATCCGCTCCCTGGAGCGGCGGCTCCGATCCGCCCCCTCGTCTAGAATCCTCGCAGGATCCACCTATCGCCCCACACGGGGCGCGGCACGGGAGCAGGGGTCCAACAGAGGAGCTGCATGAACGGACTCTGGTACGTCCTCGGCTTCGCCGGCGCAGGCGTCTCCTTCGTCTTCTTGACGATCGGAATCGCCTGGCTGATTTCCCACCGCACCCGCGGCAGTCGAGGGAAGCAGGTGCCATACGAGTCAGGGATCGACACCTACGGTGACACCCACGGCCGCTTCGGCCTCTCGTTCTACCTCTACGCACTCCTCTTCGTTGCGTTTGATGTTGAGATCGTCTTTATTTACATCTGGGCGCTCAACTTCCAGTCACTCCTCATCGAGGGTCTCGTCTCAATGGCGGTATTCATTGGCGTCTTGCTGATCGGACTCGCATACGCGTGGCGCAAAGGGGTGCTCGCATGGCGATGACGCGCGACCCAAAGAAGGCGCTTCAGACGCCGATCGTCACACCGAACACGCTATGGACGACAGACAATCCGCGGGCGTACGGTGGGCAAACGCTCGCCGAACATCCGAACCTTGAACTCGCGCGGTATGACGCAACGGGCGACGGCCGCGTGGATGATGCGCGCTGGAGCGGTGCGCTCGGCGCAATTCCCACCAAGGCAGACGTCGTCCTTGACCTGATCCGCGCGAACAGTCTCTGGCCGCTCCTCTCAGGACTTGCCTGTTGCGCGATTGAGATGATGTCAACTGCAACACCAAAGAACGATATCGATCGTTGGGGAATGTTTCCATTCCGCGCATCTCCGCGACAAGCAGACGTGTTGATCGTTGCAGGAACGCTGACGACCAAAATGGCAGAGCCGCTGATTCGACTTTGGGAGCAGATGCCAGAACCAAAATGGGTTGTTGCGATGGGTGACTGCACATGCTCTGGTGGTCGCTACAAGCGCAGCTACTCCGTCGTGCAGGGAATTGATCGCGTCATGCCAGTCGACGTTTACATCCCAGGCTGCCCGCCACGACCCGAGGGTCTCATCTACGGAATGATGAAACTGCAGCAGCTCATCAAAGATCGTCGCGGACATTGGCCAGAGCGCGCCATTGGCCCAACCGTTCCGGACGGCATCTGATGGACCGCGCACTCGCCACCGCGTTGACCGAACGATTTGGGAGGACGCTGCTCACACCTGTGCGTCAGCGATTTGACGAAACGGAAATTCGCGTCAGCGTTGCCGATGCAATCCAAACGTTACGCGCCCTGCACGATGAGCCCGAGTTCTCGTTTGAAATGCTGATTGACCTTTGCGGGGTTGACACGGGCGAAGAGATGCAGGTGGTGTATCACCTCTCATCGTCACGAAGCGGAGATTGGCTTCGCGTGATTGTCCCTGGTATCGACCGCAGTGCGCCGCGTGTGAGCTCACTCGTCTCACTCTGGCCAGGTGCCGAATGGATGGAGCGAGAGGCGTATGACATGTTCGGCATCATCTTCGAAGGGAATCGCGATCTTCGTCGCATCTACATGCCCGACGACTATGCGAGCCACCCGCTCCGGAAAGACTTCTATCTCGCCGACGACGCGTCGCGTTCGCCGGCTGCCGGCGTGCGCAACATGGAGCGTGTTGGAACACCTGTTGACGCAACGCGCGGCACGACACTGCGCAAGAGTCCGGGGGTATAGCCGTGACAACACCACTGACGAAGCCGTCGCTCGACGATCCACGAATCGCGATCCCCGCCGCCTCGGAGTGGTACGAACCAGCGCCAACTGCGCAGACTGAGCGCCAGGCGGAGTTCCTGAACCTTCGGGACGGCGAGATGTTCGTCAACATGGGACCACAGCACCCGTCCACCCACGGTGTGCTCCGCATCGTCGTCAAGGTGAACGGCGAGCAGGTTGTTGACCTCGATCCTGTGCTCGGATACCTGCATCGTGGCGTTGAGAAACTCTGCGAGAACGCCGATTACCACCAGGCAATCTGTTACACCGACCCGCTCGAGTACGTCGCCTCCCTCTTCTGCGAGGCGGCCCCCGTCGCCGCGTTCGAGAAGCTCATGGATGTCGAAGTTCCGCGTCGTGCCCAGTACATCCGCGTGCTCACCATGGAGCTCAATCGCATCGCCAGTCACACCCTTTTCCAGGGCTGGATGGCGCTGGACCTTGGCGGGATCACGCCGATCCTCTGGTCATTCATTGAGCGCGACGAGATCGTAGACATGCTCGCCGCACTCACCGGCCAGAAACTGCTCTACAACTACTACCGCATCGGTGGCGTGAATGGCGATCTGAATCACGAATTCATGAGTCGACTCGGCACTTGGATGAGCCGCGCCGCCGCACAGATTGACTCAAACCTTGGACTGATGAACGAAAACGAGATCTTCGTTCGACGAACCCGTGGTCTCGGCAAACTCGATGCTGCTACCGCGCTCCGCATGGGCGTCACCGGACCGAACCTTCGCGCGAGCGGTGTGCCGTTCGATCTACGGCGCGACCATCCGTACCTTGTCTATCCAGAGTTGGAATTCAATGTGCCAACGCGCGACGAAGGCGACTCACTCGCGCGATACATGGTGCGTATTGACGAGATTCGCGAATCCATCCGCATCATTGACCAGGTGCTGCACGAAATGCCAGACGGTCCCGTGATGGCAAAACTGCCGCGTCTGATCCGACCACGACCAGGCCGCGCATTCGGTGTGGTCGAAGGGCCGCGCGGCGCATATGGCGTGTACGCAATCTCTGACGGCACCGATCAACCGTTCCGCATGCGCATTCACGATCCATCATTCGTGCACCTGCAACTTGTCGGACCACTGACGCGCGGAAATCTCATCGCCGACACGATGGCGGTGATGGCGAGCCTTGATCCAGTGATGGGCGGGGTAGACAAGTGAGCGGCGCACAGATGGCCTGGTCGCGCATGACGCCAGGCGGACGCGCACTCGCTGTGCTTCTCCCACTTCTCTCCGTTGGCGGCGCCGCGCTTACCGCACTTCTGGTCGTGGCCGGTCCCTTCATTGGCGCAACGATCGGCGCAAATCTTCCAATCGTTCGATTCCTTGCCGCATCGGTGATCACCTTCTTGATCACCGTGCCCGTTGCATTCCTTTTGATCTACATGGAGATGAAGATCATTGCGCTGATGAATCTGCGCATCGGACCAGATCGCATCGGTCCTGCCGGGGCCGTGATGAGTGTAGTGCACGGCCTGAAGGTGCTTATGAAGGAGGACTTCACTCCGCCAAGCGTTGACGTTCCTGTCTTCACGCTCGCACCAGTGGTTGTGTATCTGGCGAGCTTCATGACAATCATGGTGATCCCGTTTGCACCTGACCTCACGAGTGTCGGACTTGAGTTCGGCCTCCTCTACTTCTTCGCAATTGGCGGACTCGGTGTGGTTGGGCTGATGATGGCCGGCTGGTCGTCGTTCAATAAGTACTCGCTGCTCGGCGGGATTCGCGCCGCAGCGCAGGCAATCAGCTACGAGATCCCGCTGACACTCTCGGTGGTTGGCATCATCATCCTGACGGGCACGCTCTCGCTGCCGAAGATTGTTGAGGCGCAGAGTGGTTCTCTGCTCGACTGGTTTATCTTCCGCCAGCCACTTGCGGCGATCATCTTCTTCATTGCGATCACCGCCGAAGCAAATAGAACGCCATTTGACAACACCGAGGCGGACCAAGAGATTGTGGCCGGCTTTGCGACGGAGTACTCCGGCATGCGTTTCGGTTTCTTCTTCTTCGCGGAGTACGTCAACGTCTTTATCGTCTCCGCCCTCTTCGCCGCGGTATTTCTCGGCGGCTCCAACGCGCCGATCAGCCTCCCCTTCAGCCCTGAGATCGTCGTGGACCTGAGCGGGCTTGGCCTCCTCCTGCCGATCGCGGCGGGGATCGCGCCACTCCTTGGGACCCTCGCGATCGGGCTCCCCATCTATGCGATCAGTGCGCGAATCAAGGCCTGGCAGGCGCT
>CAXRAV010000002.1:0-3418 GCA_964228585.1 Candidatus Limnocylindrus sp.
AGTGAGGTGGGTCATCTGAACATCGGATCAGGGCAGCGGGTTCCACAAGACTTGCCACGCATTAGTGCAGCCATTAACAACGGAACCTTTCCTGAGCAGCCAGAGCTGCTGCGAGCACTTCGCGCTGCGGAGGGTGGGCGCCTCCATCTCTGTAGTCTCTTGGGGCCAGGCGGTGTGCATGCGCACGATGCACAACTGGTTGCACTCGCCGCAGCCGCTGAGGTGAGTGGAGTCCGCTCGGTCTACGTTCATCTCTTCCTTGATGGTCGCGATACGCCGCCACGCTCTGCACTCGGCTATCTCGCAGACCTAGAAGCGCGCCTCGCTCGCGTTGCTCCAAAGGCAAAGATCGCTTCGGTCGCTGGCCGTTACTTTGCAATGGATCGGGATCAGCGGTGGGAGAGGACTGCCCTCGCCGTTGCGGCGATTGCTGCTGCGGATGGACTGCGCGCAACGAGTGCGCGAGATGCGATCGAACAGGGATATGCGCGCGGCGAGAGTGATGAGTTCGTTGTTCCAACGGTGGTTCATGATGGTGAGGGGAGCGCGATTCGACCAGGAGATGTGCTGATTCACGCGAATTTCCGTGCAGATCGGGCTCGACAACTGGTGGCCGCGCTGAGCGCGTCAACTTTTGCGCACTTTGAGCGTCCTTCGACGCTCCCACTTCCAGTTTGGGGGATGAGCTCTTACGGCGAGGAGGTGGCGATCCCCGCACTCTTCGGACCAGTACAAGTGCCCTCGCTCGCCTCAGCGATTGCCGACGCGGGTCTGAAACAGTTCCATGTGGCAGAGACCGAGAAGTACGCGCACGTGACGTACTTCTTCAATGGCGGCCAAGAAGCGGCCCTCCCTGGTGAACGACGCATGTTGATCCCGAGCCCGCCTGTAGCAACGTACGACCGCGCACCAGAAATGCGAGCAGCGGAGATTGCGGATGCGGTGGTTGCGGCGCTTGCAGCGGGGAGCGAGGCGTTCATCCTTGCCAACCTTGCAAACCCAGACATGGTTGGACATACGGGTGACTTCAGCGCAACAGTCCGTGCCTGTGAGGCAGTAGATCACGCCCTGGAAAAGATCACAGCGGCGGTAGGCGCGCGATCTGGTGCAACACTTGTGGTTACTGCAGATCACGGGAACGCAGAGAGTATGGTGACAGCGGCAGGAGAACCGATGACCAGTCACACCCTTGCCCGTGTCCCCATCCTGATCGCAGGTGATCGGATCGTCGGATATCGGCTCAATGACGGTGCGCTCGCGGATATCGCACCGACGATCGGTGCCCTCACCGGGCTTTCGCTTCCCCCCACGATGACGGGTCGTTCGCTGCTCGCTCGGGCGTAAGGGGAGGGGTGCTACAATTGACGAACGCGGGATTGCCGCGCATGCATCGGAGGTATCCATGAACCCCATCCTCGCTGTTGGCCAGATTATCGTGTGCATCTTCTTGATCGTTGCAATCCTGATGCAGGCGCGAGGCATTGGCCTTAGCTCTGCATTCGGCGGCGATTCAAGTGTCTATCGATCACGCCGCGGTGTTGAGCGACAGTTGATGCGATTTACCGTGTTGCTCACACTCCTCTTCGTGCTCTTCTCACTGGTTGGCTATCTCCAGTCCAACTAACCGAGAGGGCACCTCGCCCATGGACGCGCGCGACAGGAGGCCTCAATGAGCCCACTTCGAAGAGTCGCCGCACTGCTCCTATTCGCCGTTGCATTGGTGAGCGCGGGGGCGCAGGCGGGAATCGTTGGAGGGGCCCGACCAGGGGGCGGGCTCTCGATTGGCATCACCCTGCCGAGCGGTCCAACGACTCTTCGCGAAGGTGTCATTGGTCTCCCTGAACGACCACTCCCTCTCTTTGCCACTACAGGCGCCGATCGCGCCATTGTTGCGCTCACTTATCGCGGGCTCACCCGACTCGATACGAGCGGCTACCCAACGGCAGATCTCGCGACCTCATGGAGTGTCAGCGAAGACGGGCTCGTATGGACATTCGTCCTTGATCCCACGGCGCGTTGGGAGGATGGCACACCAATCACCGCCGCCGATGCGCAGTTGACCGTTGGACTTGCTGGCGAACTTCGACTCGATGGCGGTTACTGGGAGGCACTCACTGTTGAGGTGAGTGAGTCGACGGGAGATCTTGTCGTTCGTGCGCCACGCGCACTCGCGAACCTCCCTGCACTGCTTGGCACGCTCCCGCTTCTCCCAGCACACCTCTTCAGTGGCACAGCTGCACGCGATATTCCGCAACTTGAGGCGGCCGCCACCCCGATGGGGAGCGGCCCATTCCGAGTCGTCGCACTGGATGGGGGGGCGGCCGCACTTGAGCTGCGCGATGATCTCCTCGCCGGAGATCGTGCGGCTCGCTCACTCATGCGTGAGGGGGCAACCGGTCTCGCTGTTGAATCGATCGCACTCCGCTTCTACGGCACCGAAGAGGAGGGGCTCAGCGCATGGCGTGCAGGCGACCTGGATGCTCTCGTTGGAGTTGGGCGAGAGGGGAGAGCGGCGGCAGAGCTGACGGCTGGTCGCACTGTCGAGTTGGGTTCCACCACGTTCAACGGGATCGCAGTCAACTTGCGTCCGCGGACCGTACTCCGCCATCCAAAGCTTCGCCTCGGGCTCCGCGCACTCCTTGATCCGTCGGCGATCACCAGTGCGTACGGAGGCCGTGAGGTGGCCGCACCGGTCTCTCCACTTTCGTGGGGTTGGGCCGAAGTGCCCCTCCCAGTTCGCGGGGCCGAGTACGCAAAGAGGCAGTTCGAAGGTGCGAAGTGGAAGTTCAAGGACGGCGTCTGGCTTGATGCTGAGAAGAAGTCCGTAAGCTTGGAGATCCTCACGCTTCCATCTGCTCCGTTCCCAGAAGATACGGCGGTCGCATCTCAAGCGGCGTCCGCTTGGATTGCATTTGGCGTGCCCACGATCGTCACAGAGGTCGATGCGGAGACCCTCACCTCGCGTCTTGCGAACGGCGACTTCGATCTTGTCGTCTTAAACGTTGATGTTGGGATTGATCCCGATCTCTATCCTCTCCTCGGTTCTGCTGCGGTGCTGAGCGGCGGGAATGTGGTCGGAATCCAGCTCAAGGAACTGGATGCGCTCCTGAATGAGGCACGCAAGCCTGCGGAGCGGGAGGCGCGGGTCAAGGCACTCGCGGCAGTCCAGCGCTGGTGCGCGGCGAACAACTACCTGCTCCCGATACGTTTTAAGGCAGAGGAGCTCCTTGTGGCCTCGCGACTCACTGGTCTCACCCCGCTCCTCGTGCGAGAGCCTGAGACCCACCTTCGGGATGTGCTATCTTTCCGCCTCGCGGCTCCGTGATCGCTCTCGGGGCTTCGTTCGGGTCGAGGTGGCGGAATTGGCAGACGCGCTGGCTTCAGGAGCCAGTGTCCGCAAGGACGTATGGGTTCAAGT
>CAXRAV010000003.1:0-2961 GCA_964228585.1 Candidatus Limnocylindrus sp.
AGCAGGTTGAGCGAGCCGCGGTCGAACGGAGTTGCGGCAGATGCATAACTATCCCCAAGGACCACAAGATCGATCAGCGGCGCGCTCGCTTCAGCACCGCCAATCCGCAGAGGGGAAGGAAGAGTTGCGTTAGCGGCGAGCCCTGGACCCCCAGCTCCCGCAACGAAGGCAAGTGCGCCGCCAAGTAGCGCGCTGATTAGCAGTCGCGCGCTCATCCCTGTAGCAGTTCGTCCACTGCCCCACTCAGCGGGCGGAGGCCGTCCGTGATGCCACGTGCCAACGCTTCGAGTCGACCGTCTGTTTCTGCCGCGCGCAATCTCTCTGCAGCGCGCGCCTCAACCGCCGCTGCGAGGTGCGCCGCAACACGTTTTACTCGTCCCCCTCGCCCCTGACGGAGCACAGCGGCATCCAAGGCGCGGAGCAACTCTGTGACGCCGCTCCCTTCGGTTGCTGACGTGAGCAGCACCTTTGGCGCATCAGCGCCGAGTGCGAGTCCGGAGCGAAGACGCTCAACGGCGCGATCTGCTCCTGGACGATCTCCCTTGTTGACGACCACGAGGTCGGCAGACTCGAGCAGCCCCGCCTTCATTGCCTGCACCTCGTCTCCGCCCTCTGGTCCTTCTACCAGCAGGACGAGATCGGCGAGTCGCACAATGCCAAGGTCGGCCTGACCTGCTCCAACCGTCTCAATAAAGAGGAGATCAAATCCTGCCGCCTCAATCAGTAGCGACGCGGCGGCGGCGGCGTGCGAGAGTGACCGCCCGCTCCCCCGCGTTGCGATGGAGCGCATGAAGCGACCATCATCATCTGGTCTCTCCTCGACGCGCACGCGATCTCCAAGCAGCGCGCCGCCACTCACCGCCGATGATGGATCCACCGCGAGGATTGCGACACGTCGCCCCTCCTCGCGCGCGCGATCCGCGAGTGCGCCAACAAGGGTGCTCTTCCCCGCACCTGGAGGACCGGTGACGCCGATCACACGCGCAGCGGGACCTGAGGCCGTTGCAAGCTGGGCAAGCGCATCTTGAATCAGCGCATCGGCGCTCGCGCCTCCGCGCTCCACCCTGCTGATCGCCTGCGCGAGTTCTCGCGCGCTGCGCAGGGATGCGCCGCGCGGACTAGGGGCGTCGGACATTGGCGCGCAGGTAGGTGGCGATCTCCGCAATCGTGCTCCCCGGGCCAAAGATCGCAGAGATGCCAGCCGCCTCGAGTCCAACGCGATCCTCTTCTGGAATGATTCCACCCGCGACCACGAGAACGTCGGCCGCCCCTGCCTCCCGGAGTCCAGCGACCACTTTCGGGAGGAGTGTCGCGTGTGCGCCAGAGAGGATCGAACAGCCGACCACATCCACATCCTCTTCGATGGCGGCGGCGATGATCGCCTCCGTGGTGCGCCGGATTCCCGTGTAGATCACCTCAAACCCTTCGTCGCGCAAGCCGCGCGCAAGCACTTTCGCGCCGCGATCGTGGCCGTCGAGGCCAGGCTTTGCGATCAGGACTCGGATCGGAGCCGTACGTTGAGTCATGACCTCATCCTACCCCGCCCCTAGGCACCCTCGGAGCGGAAGGTCGGTAGAATGGGGACGTACGGCGGCGGCACGCTGCTTAGAGTGGAGGCGAAGTTAGAGATGGCGGAGATCAAGCACACCACGGATGCGTCGTTCGAGGCGGATGTCGCCAACTCACCACGACCAGTGATCGTGGACTTCTGGGCGCCATGGTGCGGCCCGTGCAAACTCGTCGCCCCTGAACTAGAGAAGCTCGCCGCGCAGTACGACGGCAAGGTTGACATCGTGAAAGTCAACGTTGACGAAAACCCAAGCCTGCAGCGCGCCTTCAACATCATGTCCATCCCGACGATCGCCTTCTTCAAGGGTGCCGGCGCTCAGCCAGTTGGGGCTGTCGGATTCCAGACTGCTGAACAGCTTGAATCCCGATTCGGACTCAAGGAGCTTGCTGCAAAGTAACGCTGCCCTAGCGCAACGCGGACTCGTACCTCGCGAGGAGATCGTCGATCTCCGCATTCGAAAGATCTGAGGTCAGCAGCCCGCGCACCCGATCACTCTCGCTCGCCACCTGGAAAAGCACGATCACTTGGCGCTTGTCTCCGTTGAGAAGGGTCATTCGACTCCCCTCCCACGCGCCAACCTGCACCGACTCGATCCGAATGTCTTGTGTCTTTCTTCCAGTTGCTGCGCCGCGTTCAAACGCGTACGCAAGCGCTTCAAGGGTCAGCCCAACGCCTTGATAGGTGACAACGGAGAAACCAGTCAAACCGTCTCGCTCATAAAGCGCGCCAGCGGAGCGCAGTTCGCGCAGTCCAGAGCCCCAGAGTGGGCCGAGCCGCTTCTCCGAGCACTCACGCCCTGAGTCAATCTCGCTCGGCGTCTCACTGAATGCGGCAACAGGGATCGTGGCCTCAAGCGCCAGATCAAACCCTACGGCGCGCTGCACATCAATTGTCGGATCACATGGGAGTGAGCCATCAGGAGGAGTGCTCGGCGCACACGCCATGATCAGCAGTGAGGCGATGAGAAGCAGTGCAATCCGTGCATGTGCCATCAGTCAGCACCTCCATCAAACGCAACCGGCGACGGCCGGAAGAGGCTGCCACGTGCCGGACGCGTGACGCCAAACTCTTCTGCGAGGTGGTTAAGAACGCGGTCGGCCGCTTGTGCGAGCTCAGGATCACGACGCACGTTGTCCACGCACCAGGCTAGATAGCCAGGATCGCGTCGGCCAACCGCATCCACGGTGGCACCGGCGTATCGACCGAATGTGAATCGCACCGCACGCGCCGCTTCAAGCGAAATGCGCGGTCGCGCCGCAACCTCTGGATCGACGCGACGGCGCACCGGTCCAGCCGGAGTCCCCACACGTGGCACGTTCACTTCGGGGGCCCGCCGAGTCGGCCACTCGGCCTCAGGCCGCCAATTGACGCTAGTTGGTTCGCTTGTTCGC
>CAXRAV010000004.1:0-6516 GCA_964228585.1 Candidatus Limnocylindrus sp.
CGCGCACTTCGCGGGGGCTCCCTCAAATCGTCGGTCTTCATCCATACCCCAGCGGCACGAAGCGTTGCGATTGCCATTGCGATCGGTGCAGGCTCACGACACGAGCGCCCTTCGGAGCGCGGAGCGGCGCACCTTCTTGAGCATCTCTGCTTTCGTGGAATTCCTGGCGCAGAAAACTCTGCCGCTCTCGCTCACGCCATGGAGTCGCTTGGCGCAACGTCAAATGCGGGGACTGATCGAGAGAGCACGATCTACTGGATCCATGTTCCTCAAGCCGTTGCGGTGGAAGTGGAACGGCTGATCGGCGCGGTGGCGCTTGCGCCACTCCTGCACCCAGAGCACATGCGCATTGAGCGTCAGATCGTGATTGAAGAGATTCGCTCATACGACGATGATCCGAGCGAACAGGCGGGGACGGCGTTGGATCGTGCCCTCTTCGGCCTGCATGCACTTGGACGAGAGATCGCAGGACGACCTGCCGAGGTCCGCGCACTTCGGCATGAATCGGTCACTCGTTTTCATGCGCGGACCTACACGCCCGAGGCAACCACCCTCGCGATCGCGGGTGACCTCACCCTCACTGACGCACAGGGGGTCGCTCGGGCAGTGCGCGCATCACTCGGAGAACAAGCCGCCCCGCCGCGTACGGTCAGTGGCCGCACCACGTTGAGGCGCGTCTCTGCGCGCGGCGAAGGGTTCGTTGCGCAGTTCCGAGATGGTGAGCAGGCACAGTTCGCCCTTGGCCTCCCCGCGTTGCGGCGAGAGGATCCAGATGCACCAGCACTTGAGCTTCTCTCAACGATCCTTGGCGACGGCTCTGCGAGCCGACTCTTCCTTGAGCTTCGCGAAGAGCGTGGACTGGTTTACGACATCAGTGCGAGCAGCGTTGAGTACGCAGATGCGGGTGCCTTCATCGTTTCGGGCGGCGCCGACCCCTCCAAGGTGATCCCCGCGTTGCAGTTGGTGACGGCGGCTCTTCGGCGCCTTGCGCGTGAAGTGCCGAGCGAGGGAGAGATCGAGCGCGCACGCGCCTATCTTGCGGGGCGACTCGAGCGCGCAGCGGATGATCCGCGAGGGCTCGCGGAGTGGCACGCGAGCCAGCGTCTCCTCCGTCGATCACCACAAGAGCTCCCGGATCTCCTCGCGGAGATCATGCGCGTTCGCCCCGCCGATCTTCTCCGTGTCGCACGCCGCCTCGTCAAGGGTGGCGGCTTCCGGATCGGTCTCTCCGCGCCCCGAACGACAGTCGCGGCACTCCGACGCGCGGCGACGCGCGGCGACCTTGACCCATCGCGACCGCAACCCCGAACGCGGTGATCGGCTAGGCTCTCACCATGAAGCCAGAACGCACGCTCGTCCTCGTCAAGCCAGATGGCGTTCAGCGACTCCTTGCTGGGCGTGTCATCTCCCGCTTTGAGGATCGCGGTTTGAAGATCGTTGCGATGAAGCTGATGGCAGTGAGCAAGAAGCTCGCAGAGACACACTACGCGGTGCACGCAGCGCGACCATTTTTCGCCGGGCTTGTTGACTTCATCACTTCAGGCCCAGTCGTTGCCCTCGTCCTCGAGGGGCCGAACGCCATCACCGTTGTGCGTTCAATGGTTGGTGCGACGAAGCCGCATGAAGCGGCACCAGGGACGATCCGGGGCGACTTTGGCCTTGAGACGGCGAAGAATCTGATTCACGCATCCGATGCACCAGAGACTGCGGCGGCAGAGATCGCCCTCTGGTTCACGTCGGGTGAACTTGTGGACTACACACGTGGTGTTGACGACTGGGTGCTCTCCGACGAGGAGTAGTTGCTAGGGGAGACCTCCTGGCACCACCGTCGCCTCAGGCGCCGGACGCAGCAGCTCAGAGGCGGCAGATTCAACATCAATCAGGCCTGCAGCGGCACCTGAGATCAAGAGTGTCCCAGCAAGCATTGCAATGGTGACGGGGTGAGTCACCCGACGGACCTTCGTGCGCTCAACAGCGCGACTCTTCTGTGAAAGTCCAACAAGCAGGACTCGGAGCACCGCTGCAACGAGCGCGACGGCGCCAGCAAGTGCAACGACCACGGTGATCACACTCCCACTCGCGCCGATCACTTCAGCGCGTGCCGACCAGAGTGCTCCTCCCGGCACCGCAATCAGCGCAACGATCACTCCGACCAAGGCGAGTCCGATCGCACTTGTGTGCCGAGCCCACCCGGTCAAGTCTTGGAGCGAGACGAGGTCGTAGCGGCGCCGAATCGCGGCACGCCAAATCCCAAAGAGTGAGATGACGAGCGTGGCGGGAATTACGAGTTCATGCGGCGCAAGGGTGGAGGGCCTGACGATCACCGCGGCGAGTCCGAGCGCGAGCCAGCCACTGCTACCGACGGTGAAGAAGCCGAGCACCTCCCCAACATCGTCGTGGAGGAGTGCGGAGATTCCCCCGAACAGCATGGTGAACGCACCGGTTGCCACCAGGATCGGAAGAACCGCGCCGCCGATCGGATCACTTACCGCCGAGATCAGGAGTGAGAGTTCGCTGAGGATGATGAGGGTGATCGCAGCGGGGATCCATACGCCCACCATGAGTGACCCGACAATCGGCAGCGAGTCGAAAATGCGTACCAAACGGTGATGAAAAGGGAACGCGCCAATGGAGGCGAGGACGATAAGGGAGAGGGAGAGTGCAACGCCCGCGGTGAGTGACGCCGTGGTCGCGTAGGCCGGATCGGTCGCTGAGAGTGGGATTGCGGAGCGCAAGAGCTCAGCGACTACAGTGAGCGTGATCAGTACGCCCACGCTGCGAAGGTCTCGAAAGACGGCGCGGGCTCGTTCGGCATCCTCTTTCCCGCCCGCGGCGAGTGCGGCAAGCGACGTTCCGCCGATGAGCAAGAGCGCGATTGGCGCAATACCGATTGGGATCGCGAGCGCAAAGTCAATGACTGCGAGTCCGAAGAGGGCAACCTGCCCCATCGCGCCCGCGCGTCGGCCCTCGCCAACGGCAACGATGATCGCGAAGATTGGTCCACCGAGGGCGACGAGGAGTCGCCCAGGACCTGACGGGTCGAGCGGCAGCGCTCCGATTGAGAGTGTTGATGTCACGCCAGCGCCAGCAACAAACGCCGTTCCGCCGCTGAGCAGCAGGAGTGCAACTACGAGATAGCGTGCTCGCGTTGGCGCCTTACTCGGCGCACCGAATCGCTCTGCGCTGACAAGCGGGACAGCGGCAAGGCTCACCAGGGCGAGGGCGAGTGGCGCGAGCGCGCGCAGCGCGCTGAGGAGGAGGAGGCCCTGCGCGTCCGTCACGCCTCCTCCGCCTTCGTCAGCTGACCTGCAACCGCGGTCCCCGTCAGCAGCAGTGCGGCGAAGCCGCCCGCGATGACAAGCGAGCTAAGCGCATCGAGCGGTCCCAGGATTGCTGCGCGGAGCAGCAGTGCGCCGGAGAGTGTCACCACCGCGGCTCGCGCTGTCGCCTCAACGTATCGACTGGTGAGAAGCGGTGGCAGTCCAATGAGAAGCATCGCAACACCCGCGCTTCGCAGGAGCGTCGAGCTCCCTTCAATGGGTAGCGCGAGCGGGATTGCGCCGAGCAGGAGGCCAGCGGCGGCAGTTGCCACCACAACGGGGTGCTCACTCAGCGTAGAGGCGATGCGCCGCGGTGCAAGGTCATAGATGAGAGCACGCGGCGTCAAAAGGCCAGGTGGGAGTGCAACGAGGATTGCGCCATAGATGGCGGCCAGTCGCAACACCAGGGCGAGGGGGACCGCGTCGGTCGGATGGAACTCGAGGAGCGCTACCGCAGCGGCGGCAATGATCAGCGCAATCCACGCGCCGCGCCGTGCACTTGTAACGGCGAGTGCGGCGCCGAGCGTTGCAATGATGGTGAGGGGAAGCTCGAGGCTGAACCCGTTCACGGCACGATTGGATAGGACGGCGGCACGATAATGCTCATTCGGTCAATGGGGAAGTAGCGTACGAATGCTCGCCCAATCACACTTGACGTTGGGATCGAGCCGTAAGCTCGAGAGTCTGAGGAGTTTGATCGGTGATCGCCGAAGACGAGGAGCTCTTCGGAACCGAGCGTCCAGGTTGCCGCCTCCTCAACACCACTTCCGTCGTTCCAGTACACGTATGGCTCGTCAATCGGCACTCCATTGATCGTGAGTCCCGCAGGCCCGACCGCAATCGTTTCGCCCGGGAGTCCGATCACGCGCTTGATATACGGGGTTCCATCGTTGCTGGAAGGCCAGCTCTCGGGTGGACGGAAGATCACCACATCACCGCGATGAAAGCCAGTGAATCGGGGGGTCAGTTTGTCCACCATCACGTACTCACCAGGCTGGAGCGAGTTCTGCATGGAGGTCTGCTCCACGCGGAACGGCTGGGTGACGAGGGCCTGGAGGAGGTAGAAGGCGATCACGGTGAGCGCAACGGTTTGAGCGATCTCAATGAGGAGGTGGCGCTTCCGCATGCGGGGAGTATAGGGGTGGGCGTGCGTGGATCGCCTCCACGGTTGACCCCCCTCGGGAGTGCGCCGTACCATCGCGCTACTGGGTGCCCATCCCAGTCGGGTCGCAGATGTGGCCCGTAGCCCGACAGACGCCCGACCCGAAGCGCGGTGCACGCACCGCGGCCACGCGACGGATCTGGACGCATCGGAGGAGTGTTCAAACAATGGAAATCACTACGACGCTGCTGCAGAGTTTGATTCTCCCAGCAGGTATCGTCGCCGTCCTCTTTGCCATCTGGCTCGCGAACGACGTTCTTGGACGTGATCGCGGGACCAAGGCAATGCAAGAGGTCGCCGGCACAATCTTCGAAGGGGCGGTCGCCTTCATGCGACGCCAGTACTTCACGATCGCTGCGCTTGCAGTGGTCGGCTCAGTTGCGATCGGTGCGCTGATCTCGGTCTTCGAGACCGCGGAAGTTGCCGAGACGAGCATCTACGGAGTAGAGCTCGGCATTCGCACGGGCCTCAGCTTCCTCTTCGGCGCGATCTGCTCGATGGCCTCGGGCATCATCGGCATGTACATCAGCGTCAAGGCGAACCTACGCACGACCGCCGCCGCGCGTGACGGCGTGGTGAAGGCGGTCCAGGTTGCACTGCGTGGTGGAGCCGTCTCGGGCTTCCTCGTCGTTGCACTTTCACTACTCGGCGTCTATGGCGTCTTCGTCGCCTTCGGTGGTTTGACGAATCCTGCCGAGGCTCCGTTCCTCATCGTTGGCTATGGCTTCGGCGCCTCATTCGTTGCGCTCTTCGCGCAGCTGGGCGGCGGGATCTACACCAAGGCGGCAGACGTTGGGTCTGACCTTGTGGGCAAGGTTGAGAAGGGCATCCCTGAAGATGACCCCCGCAATGCGGGCGTGATCGCCGACCTCGTTGGCGACAACGTGGGCGACTGCGCTGGTCGCGGCGCTGACCTCTTCGAATCAACAGCTGCTGAGAACATCGGCGCGATGATCTTGGGCGTCGGTGCGTTCACGATTGCTTCGACGGCTGGCTGGGCAAACCCAGAGGCCTGGATCTTCTTCCCGCTTGTGGTCCGCGCCTTCGGGCTCGTTGGCACGATCGTGGCGATGTTCTTCGTCACGGGTCGCGAGGATGAGGATCCAATGAACATGCTGAACCGCGGCTACTGGGTCACCACGATCCTTTCAGCGGGTGGCATGGCCATCACCTGTGCGGTGATGCTGCAGACTGGCGGCAGCGACGCTTGGCTCTACTTCTTCGGCGCTGGCGTTGTTGGCCTCGCAACGAGCGTTGCGTTCGTCTACATCACCCAGTTCTACACGGCGGGTTCTTACCGCCCAGTCCGTGAGCTTGCAGAGGCGAGCCGCACGGGCGCCGCGACGAACATCATCTCTGGCACAGCGGTGGGCTTTGAGACCACGCTTGTGACCGCCGTCTCCATCTCCATTGCGATCTTCGTGTCGCACTGGTTCGGCGAGCAGGCGGCACTCGCCGCGGGCCTCGTCGGCGAGGACGTCTCGAAGTTCGGAATCTTCGGGACCGCAGTGGCCACCATGGGCATGCTCATGACCACGGCGTACATCCTCGCCATGGACACCTTCGGCCCAATCACGGACAACGCCGGCGGCATCGCCGAGTTCAGCCGTGCACCGAAGTCGGTTCGACACATCACGGATCGCCTTGATGCGGTCGGGAACACGACGAAGGCCCTCACCAAGGGCTATGCGATCGCTTCGGCATCACTCGCCGCGTTCCTCCTCTTCTCGGCATATTTGGACAAGGTGAACCTGATCCTTGAACGTGCAGGACGCCCACTCCTTGAGTCGGTGATCATCGCCGATGTGAATGTGTTTATTGGTGCCCTTATCGGTGCAATGCTTGCCTACTTCTTCAGCTCGCTCGCAATTCGCGCGGTGGGGAAGACGGCGCAGTCTATCATGGTTGAGGTTCGACGTCAGTGCCGCGAGTCGCCCGGGATCATGACCTACAAGGTCCGCCCTGACTATGCTCGCGTCGTTGATATCACCACCAAGGCGGCACTGCGCGAGATGATCGCTCCAGGTGTGGTTG
>CAXRAV010000005.1:0-8860 GCA_964228585.1 Candidatus Limnocylindrus sp.
GTAATGCGCCGTCAGCGCGTTTTAGGTACGGGCCAGTGTTCACCGGCACGCTCCCACCGCTTCGTGACGAGCTCATCAAACCCGTGCTCGAGAAGTAGCGCTCGGGCGCGGTCAAAATTCAGTGCAAACCAGTCTGGTTCGTGCGCATCAGAACCCGTGACGATGTAGCGACCGCCAATCTCCTTATACCGCGCAACGGCCTGCGGGAGCGGATAGCAGATTCCAGTTCGTTGCCTCCAGCCAGAACTATTGATCTCAAGCGCGGTGCCCGTTTTTACCAGCGCCTGCAAGAACGGTTCGTAGAGCTCAGGCGCCGCCTCAAAACGATCGGTGTCGATGTGCGGATACACGTACTTACGAACATAGTCGGCATGACCAAGGATGTCGAAGAGTCCGCTCTCAACCGCGCCAAGAACTTCATCAAAGTACGGGGCGGTTACGTTCGCATCACTCCCCGCAAACACGGCAGTTCGTGATCGTTTGAACGGAGAGTCAATCCCTGGATGGATGCTCCCGATCGTAAGGTCGTACTGGTAGCGTTGCAGGTGTTCGCGGATATCCTGCTCATACGCGCGCTCGTAGGTGATCTCTACGCCGAGAAGAATCTCAATCTGATCGCCGAACTTCTGACGCAGTTCGTTGACGACTTCAACGCGACGTTGATGTGGTGCAAGGGATGCGCCGGGCTCTCGCGGGTCAAAGTCAAGGTGATCGGTGATCGCAATGCGCGGCATGCCGAGTGCGATCGCAAGTGCGGGATACACGTCAACAGGGACGGCAGAATCTGGTGAGAGCAGGGTGTGGAGATGTACATCAAGGGGAAGATCAAAGGTTCCGTTGATTGCGAGGCTCTTTGGTCGTTCGTTTGTGCTCATCGTGTCCGCCTCCTATTGCTCGTTCAACCAGTTGCGCGCCGCGCCGCCGCGCAGCCCGCGGATGAGAAGCAGTGCGAGCAGTATCGGGGGAAGGCCAGGGAGCCAGTTGCCAACGGTCAAGGCGATCAGCGGGCCTGCTGGAATCAGAACGGTAGAGAGGCCGATCGCAAAGCCTCGCCCGGCCTCCTTACGCTGGAGGACGAGGGTGACGCTGAAGATTGCGGCGGCGATGAGCGCCATCCAGACGACTCCCTGCAAGGTGACGGGCGCCGCGGTGGCCTGCTCCACGATTGGCCCAAGGGTGAGGCCGAGCCCCGCGAGAAGAAGGAGCGCGTAGATGAGAAATGCGAGGACGCTAATCGGCATGGGCTCAGGATGGCACGAGCGCAGCGGCTCGTCTTGGACGTGTGGTGCCCCCAACGGGATTCGAACCCGTGATCTCCACCTTGAAAGGGTGGCGTCCTAGGCCTCTAGACGATAGGGGCGTGAGATCGGGAGGGTATCACCCGCTCGGTTCACGCGGCGAGTTTGCCGAGGACGTCGGAGGCGGCAAGCGCGAGTGCGGCGGCGATCGCAAAGCCGCCAGCGAGGAGAGCGGCGAGGAGGGCTCGCCCATCCTCGGCTCGTCGGATTGCTCGGATCATGCTGAAGGCGAGCATGAGGGCGGCGAAGGCGCAGGCGAGCCCGACGACGAACGTCCCGATTGAGAGCTGCCCGATCTGGTCCGAGTTTCTGATGCTGGCAACCCAGAGGAAGTAGAGGAGTGAAGATCCGAGCGCGACCAAGACTGCGACGCCCGTGCCGAGAGAGACCACCCCGCGAATTCTTCGGCTGCGCTGTTGGCTCATCTGCATAGGGTAGCCCCCCGCATCAAATACGGCGAGCCTGACCGCGAGCGCGAGCGAGCCGACACGAGGCGGCCCCTCGGCTACGATGTGCAGATGGAGATCATGGGCATCAAAATTCCGACGATCATCACGGAGAACAGCGGGATTCGCTGTGAAGGGTGCCGCGAACAGATTGCAGGTACCCCCTTTCGTGTCAGCGTGCTGGACATCATCGCGACCGAGGTGGCCCCGTCATTTGAGCAGGCATCGCCCATCAACCCGGGCCCATTCCAGTTCTGCAAGAAGCCAGAGTGCCCCACCCTCTGGATGTCGCGAAACAGCTGGTACACCTGTCAGCAGAGTGAGGTGCGCGAGATCATGCGACCGGTACCGATTCAGCTACCGGGCGGCGCGAACGGACTCGGCCTCTGTGACGGACTTCATCAGAGCGCGCACGAGTTCATTCCGGCGTAGGCCGGAGGGCGCGTGATCGCCGCCGCAACTACGCTCCTCGCCGCACTTTTCGCCGCACTTCTCTTCAATCAGTACGCAACTCGACGCGCGCCGTATCAGCTCGCCTGGGCGATCGGCGCAACCGCATTTGCAGTAGCGGCGGGGGCGGAGTTCGCAGCGCAGCTGATTGGCTGGAGTGAGCCGCTGTATCGAGTCTGGTATCTCACTGGTGCGGTGTGGACCGCCGGTTGGCTCGGTGCCGGAACTATCCTGCTCCTCGCCAAGACACGATTCGGCTACTGGTATGCACTCTGCCTCGCGCTTGCAGGACTCTTCACGATCCTCGTTGCACGTCGCCTTGAAGATCCGAGCGCTGGGCCGATCGCACTCGCGTATGCGCTGAGCGCATGGGGGGGAGCCGTAACGATCGCATGGCTCTCGTATCTTGCGAGTCCGCGCTGGAGTCGCATCGCAATTGGATTCATGGTCGTGGTAAGTGCGCTTGCACTTCCGCTCGTTGCAGCCGCAACACTCCCCGCACCAGGGTGGGCGGTTGATCTCACCACAGGGGCGCCCGTTGCCGTGCTACTTCCGCCATCACTTCGACTGTTGACGCCGCTCTTGAATGTGAGTGGAGCACTCGCACTACTTACTGGCGCACTCTTCTCTGCATATGTGTTTATGCCGAAGAGGAGAACGCTGCCGTACTCGAGCGATCCGAACCAGCGCGGCGACGAGCTTCTTTTCAATCTCGCGATTGCCCCCGTTGCGATCATCGTGAACTTCATCCGTAGCCTCCCACTTGCAGGACGCGCGTGGCGTGAAGGCACCTTGAACCGACGCGTCCCCGCAACGCTGCTCATTGCGCTCGGCGCGTTTCTCCCAAGCCTCACCGACACACTCAATCGAGGGGGATCGACGGAGGCCTATGCGCTCGGGAAGATGCTCGGCGCGGCACTCCTCCTCATCGGTTTCCTTGCAAGTGTTGACGAGCCGAGCGAGATCAGCCTCCCGCTCGTCGGTGCGCCGCTCCGTGCCGCCTTGCGTTGGGTTCGAGGGTGAGAGCGCACCAGCGGACGACTGCTATCCTCGTGCGTAGCGCCGCACGGAGGAGTTGATGAAGATTCGCACCGCAGTCTTTCCCGTCGCAGGATGGGGAACTCGCTTCCTGCCCGCAACCAAGGCGGTGCCGAAAGAGCTCCTCCCCGTCGTGGATCGCCCCGTCATTCAGTACGCCATTGAGGAGGCGATCGCCTCTGGGATTGAGCGGGTGATCCTTGTCACAAGCGAACATAAGCGCTCGATTGAAGACCACTTTGACAGCGCGACCGAACTCGAGGCGGTTCTTGAGGCCCGCGGGGACATTGAACACCTGCGCGCGGTTCGTGCCGTGGCCGACATGGTGCACCTTGTGACGGTGCGTCAGAAAGAGCAGCTCGGACTCGGGCATGCGGTACTGATGGCACGCGACGCCGTAGGTCGTGAGCCGTTCGCGGTGGTCCTCCCAGACGATCTGATCATCGGCAGGAAGCCGGCGCTCGGTGAACTGATCAAGGCCTTTGAGGCGAGCAGCGCCTCAGTCGTGGCACTGATGGAAGTGGCGGCGGACCAGACCCGACGCTATGGAATCGTGGAGCCTGACCCCACACTCCCCTCATCCGATGGTGGCCGGATCATTCCGCTCCGCGGCCTTGTTGAGAAGCCCGAACCTGCAGATGCGCCATCTGACTTGGCGATCGTGGGCCGCTATGTGCTGAGCCCAAAGATCTTCGAGACGCTTGAGCGAACGCAGCACGGCGCGGGCGGGGAGATTCAACTCACCGACGCCATCCAGGCGCTCGCGGCAGAGCAGCCGGTGGTTGGCTACAAGTTCAGTGGCACGCGATACGACGTTGGCGCTCCTGAGGGCTGGTTGCGCGCAAATCTTGATCTTGCGCTTGAGCACCCAACCTATGGCACCAACTTGCGCGCGGCCCTCGCAACACACATTCGGGACGGGGAGAGGTGAGCGGTACGTCCGAGGTTCGCCTCAAGCCTGGCGATCTCGTTGCGGGAAGATATCGACTGCAAGAACAAATCGGCGATGGCGCCGCAGCTTCAGTATTCCGCGCAACCGACGAAGTGCTCGGTCGGGATGTGGCGGTGAAGGTGCTCCGTGGCGCGCTTGCCACATCTCCTGAAGCTACCGCGCGATTCCGCGCAGAGGGCCGCGCCGCAGCGATCATTGCGCACCCAAACGTCGCGGCAGTATTCGATGTCACCGCTGAAGGCGAGGCGCCTGCAATCATCATGGAGTTCGTTGACGGGGAAGATCTTGCCTCTATGTTGCGACGCGTTGGGCCACTCGTTCCCCGCCGTGCCGCCGCAATTGCGGCACAGGTTGCGCGCGGATTAGCAGCGGCCCATCAGCGCGGGATCATTCACCGTGACGTTTCATCTCGGAACATTCTGATTGGCCGCGAAGGTCGAGCGCAGATCGCAGACTTCGGAATTGCACATGCAATCCTTGAGGATGGGCTTCCGACTGGAACGAAAGGATCTACAACACCTGCTGGAACCGCGCACTATGTAGCGCCCGAGGTTGCCGCTGGTGCGCCCGCCACATCGTCATCAGATCTTTACGGGCTCGGCGTTGTTCTCTTCGAACTGCTCACGGGCCGACGCCCCGCGCTGCGCGGTGCAGATGATGTGGTTCCATCACCGCGCGCGCTGCGTCCGGACATCCCTGAGGAGCTTGAAGCAATCACCGTGAAGCTGCTCGCTGTCAATCCAGCGAAGCGCACACAGAGCGCCACGCTTGTTGCAGATGCACTGGAGTCGTATGTGGTCAAGGTTGGACGAACCTCAATTCCGCCGCGCGCGGTTGGCCCTGCGGCGGGTGCGCCGCGCGCACTCGCTGGGACGCGCGTGGCGCGAGTCGCGGGAGAGGCGGGACCAGGCGAACCAGAGATGCCAGCCGATCCATTTGACGAGAGCTCGCGGTTTGACGACGAAGAAGCGATGCCGCTGCGCACCACACTGCTGACGATCGCTGGTGTTGCGGTGACGGTCCTGCTGCTGCTCGCCGCGGTGATCTTCGGGTTACGCCTCATCAACGCGGGTGCGGGGCCGGACGACAACGTCAAGGTGCCGCCAATCACGTCACTCACGCTCGCAGAGGCGATCCCCATTGCCGAACAGCTCGGGCTGCGCATCAAGGTGACCGAGCGTGTCACCTCCGAGTCGCTCCCCGTTGACACCATCCTCTCGCAGTCGCCTGACCCATCAACACTCGTTCCGCTCGATAGCGTGATCGAAGTGCGCGTGGTGGCAGGGAGCGGACTTGCGGTTGTCCCTGATCTACTCGGCGCCACGGAAGAGGAGGCGTCAAAACGACTCCGCGCTGCAAACCTACGGCTCGGTCAGGTGATCTCCACCTGGTCTCCAGATGCTCCGCTGGGGAGCGTGCTGCAGCAGAATCCGCGAGCGGGACTCCAGGTGGCGAATGGGAGCCGTGTCGACCTTGTGGTTTCGCTCGGGCCTGAGCCATCGCCGGGCGAGAGCGCCTCCCCGTCTGGCGTTGCAGATACCGCGGTGCCAGTGTTGCGCTGCGTTCCGGTTGGTGAGGCGTCGCTGATGCTGGAGGCGGTAGGACTCACGCTCGATCCAGCGTCAGCCGCACTCGATGCAACCGAGATTGTTGATGTGATCTCACCGGCGGCAGGAGTCTTGGTCCCAAGCGGAAGCGTGGTGACGATTCTTGCTACGAGCCCGTTCGGTACGCCGCTCGCCGGCTGTCCGTAGGGTTACGCCTCAAGTCCTTCCCAGAGGCCGCCACTCGCCCAGCTGAGTCGCGGGAGGCGCACATCTGCACCATCAACGCGCCGCCCATGACTTGCGGCACGCTGTAGCTCGACAGGTGCCGTCCAGCATGGCCGCACATCACTCTCAGCAATCAACTTCTTCTTCTTGTCGATGCCGCAGTAACTGATCTTCCCCACAACGGCGCGACGGAGATGCCTACAGGTTCCGCACGCGGTTGTTGGTGCTTGGCAGACCCAGCAACGACCTGTCTCTTCCTGGAGCGCGCCGCATGACGGGCACTGCCACGCGAGGTGTGCGCCGTCCACTATGGCTTCCTCTTCACGGTAATCGGAGTGGTCGCTTCAAGTGGATCACCCTGCGCCAACGTGTAGGTCACAAGGATCAGTCCTCGCCCCTCTGTGTCGTAATTCTCTGGGAACGTGTATTCGCCGATCGCGCGACCGTTTGAATCTGACGTTGTGCAGGGGAGCGAGATCGGCGCAAGACCTGGCGCGGTGATCATCATGCAGACCGTAGCTCCCGAAACAGTCGCACCAGTGGAATCTGTTGCGGTTGCGGTGATGCGGAAGGCCTTCGGCGATTTGTTCAAGAAGATCGTTGCAGGATTGGCGACCACAATGACCCGACCAACTGAGGCGTTGGTGGTGATCTCCACACTTGTGCGCGAACTATTACCTACTGCGTCGGTGGCCACCACGGTGAGAAGATTCACCCCGTCACGCAGTGAGATGTTCACCGCGTAGTTGCCGCTTTCATTGGACGTGCCAGACGCAGTGAGACCAGACGTATCATTTCTCAATTGAATCTCCACACCCGCCTCACTCGTACCACGCACCGTCACCTCTGCGCCACTCACCAGCTGACCAGGCGTGGGCGACGTGATCTCAACGAGCGGGGCTGTGTTGTCACGCGTGACGATGATTCCAGCACTCGGAGTCTTCTCTGCTCCTTCAACAACTACTACAGCGGTGATCGTGTTGCTCCCCTCAGTCAGGGGGATGCTGCTCACTTCGAATCCAGGCGTACGCGGCAGTTCAACCTCTGCGCCAACGCGTTGCGATCCATCCGCACCGACGACGTTGATGCGCAGGATGGCGTTGTTCAGCCCGAGAAGATCATCAGGGAGTGAGCCTCTTATGGTGATCGTCGCGGATGCAACGGTTGCGGGGTCTGGTGCAACGATCAGTGGCTGGCCCGCGGAGGCGGACGGGATCGCGTCGCTTGGCGTGGCGCTCTGTGTGGGCTCGCCGAGCGAGATCACCAGGCGTGCGCCAAGAATCGCCGCCCCGACCAAAATCACAACAGCTCCGAGCCCTATCATTCGAGTGATCAGCGTGGTGATCGCGCGGCCGAACGAACCGCCGCCACGTTGGGGTGCGCGTTGTGACGTATAGGAGACTGCGGCGCGTGTTGGCGCCGCTGAATCAACTCGTCGGATTGGCTGGCGAGTGCCGCCGCGAGCGTCACTGCGGTTGCCGAAGAGACCGCGGCGCCGTGGCGGTTGCGATCCGGGTCGATTGAACCCTGCCATGTCCCTGATTGTGGCACGCAGAGCAGAATCACCGCTACGCTCAGCAGATGCCAGAGTTTCCGTCCGAGCCCGCTGTTGTTGATGCGCTACGGCGCGAGGTTGAATCGGCACGTGAACGCATGCGCACCGCCATCGCAGAGGGTCGCGGCCCAGAGGCGTGGGCGGCGGCACAGATTGCAATCGGCGCGCGTGGTCGCTTCGGCGTCCGACTCGGGCTCGAGCGCTCCGTTGCGCTTCTTGAAGCCCTCGGGCACCCCGAGCGTGGCGTGCGTGGCGCACTCATCGCTGGGACTAATGGGAAGGGGAGCGTCAGCGCCCTCGTCTCTGCCGCACTCAGCGCAGGGGGCGTGCGGCATGGCAGCACGCCGAAGCCGCACCTCGTCTCGTACCGCGAACGCATCCGGATCAACGGCGAGCCGCTTCCCCCACTCCCGTTTGCGGTGGCGGTGGAGCGCGCGCTGAGCGCCGCTGATCAGGTGGAGAGCGCCGTTGGCCCTGTGACGGAGTTTGAACTGCTTGCGGGGGTTGTCTTTGATGGGTTTCGTACTGCTGGCATTGACCGGGCAGTGGTCGAGGTTGGACTCGGCGGTCGCCTAGACGCCATGCACGCCTGGGACGGCGGCGTGGCGGTGGTGACGAATGTTGGGCTCGATCATCAGGAGTATCTCGGCGACACGATCGAGCTGATCGCCAAGGAGAAGGCGGCGATCATCATGCCAGGCGATCGCGCGGTCACCGGAGCGAGCGAACGCGGCGGTGCGCTGCGCGTGATCCGCGAGCGGGCACGCGAAGTTGGCGCCGTGCTCACTGAGGCGGCGCGCGGTTCGGTTCGGCCGCGCGGTCGCGACGGGATCGAGGTGGAGCTCCCGCGCCTCGGGTTGGTGCAGGTTGGACTCCTCGGTCAACACCAGGGAGACAACGCAGCGGTTGCACTGGCAACACTGGACGCGATGCGCGACGCGGGAGTGGCCACGGTGAGCGATGCGGCAATCCGAGAAGGGTTTGCCGCAGTGCAGTGGCCGGGACGCATGGAGTTGATTCGTCAACCGTTTGGAGCGACAGATTTTCGTGATCTCATCTTGGACGGTGCGCACAATGAGGATGGGGCTGCGTCACTCGCATCTGGAATCCGAGATCTTGCACCGCTCCTTCAGGATGCAGATGGAACGGCGGGTGTGACGCCCCTGACGCTCGTGATTGCCGCGATGTCGGACAAGTCGATCTATGAGATCTTCCGGGCACTCGCACAGGTACCGGCACTTCAACGGGCCACCGTGATCTGCACCAGTGTTGGTGACCCCCGCTCCGCGTCAGTCGATGACCTCACCGCCGCTGCACGCGCAGCGGGACTCGGTGCGCAGATCAGTGGC
>CAXRAV010000006.1:0-7917 GCA_964228585.1 Candidatus Limnocylindrus sp.
AGATCAGCAGCGCAGGGAGCTCAATGCCACCCGAATAGAAGATCGCGATGATCGCGATCGCCCCAAGGTCGTCGACGATCGCGAGCGTCAAGAGGAAGGCGCGCAGCGTCAGCGGCAGCCTGCGTCCGAAGAGGGAGAGGACGGCGAGTGCGAAGGCGATGTCGGTCGCCATCGGCACGCCCCAGCCGCGGAGAGACCCTCCTTCGCCCGCGATGTTGAAGGCGACGTAGAGCAGCGCAGGGGCGATCATCCCGCCAAACGCAGCGGCGATCGGCACGATGGCACGGGCTGGCTTGGCGAGCGAACCGTGAAGGAACTCGTGCTTCAGCTCAAGACCGACCACAAAGAAGAAGAGGGCGAGCAGGCCATCGGCAATCCATGACCTCACGGTCAGATCAAGGTGCAGATCCGCGGGTCCGATACGAAGGTCGCGCACGCTCTCATACGCACCGGAGAGCGGCGAGTTTGCGAGGAGCATCCCCGCGGTCGCGGCGATGAGGATCAGTCCCCCGCTAAACGTCTCGTTCTTGAGGAAGTCGGCAATTCGACGCCGTTCGACGTTCGCGCTTGAAGGCTTCGCCTTCACCGATTTCGACGTAGCTGCAGTTGCCGCTTTCATCAGTGTGCACGCGTGTACCGCGCCAGCGCCGAGAGAGCGACGACGACGATCGCGGTGCCGAGCAGTTGGAAGCCGGATGGCTGGTCGCCGAGGAAGAGCACTCCGCCGATGAGCGCAATCACGGGAACCAGTGTCCCAAACTGCGCAGTGGTGGTGGTGGGGATGCGCTTGGTCGCTTCCAGAAAGAGGATGAAAGGAGCCGCGCCACCGAAGATTCCCGTAGCCGCAGCAACCGCCCAGACCGAGAACTCGGTTGGGATCCCAGGATCACCGCCCAAGGCCACGACGCGAACGAAGAAGACGACGGCAGAGGCGAGGCAGGCCACAAGGAGTTGCAGCGCCACCAGTGGGAGTACGGGAACGGTTCGCACAAGTTTTGACGATACGAGTCCGTACGTGGCGGCACAGAAGAGCCCAAGGACTGCAAACACGATTCCGAGCGGGTTAAGCGTTCCGCCGAACGCATCGCCTCCAATGACAAGCACGACGCCACCGATCGAGACGATCATCAGCGCCGCGGCGGTTCCACTGACACGTTCGCCAAGAAATGGGAGCGCCAGCAGTGCAATCAGGACCGGATTCAGCGAAGAGACGAGCGCAACGAATGCTCCGCTACTGAAGATGATGCCGATGTTGCCGAGTGTGTACGCCCCCCATGGCTCAATGAGTCCCGTCGTCGCCGCACGCACGAGCCCAGGGTGACGGAAGCCACCAAGCTCACCGCGCACCGCACCGATGCCGATCAGTACCAGGAAGCCGATCCCGAGTTCCAACACCAGGAAGGTGTCGTTCCCCATGCCTGAAGTGAGCACGTAGTCCGATGTGGTTGCCCCAAAACCCCACGCGGCAGCAGAGCCGAGCGCAGCAAGGATGCCGACCGTTCGTCGGGAGACGCCGCGCTCTGCGCTCGCAGCGCCGCCCCGAGCGCTCACGCTTTTGGCTTGACCCAGTTCGGCATCTCAGCCTCAAAGACCGGGAGTGGGATCTGGCCGTGGCCAATGGCGTGATCGTGGAACGACTTGATGTCGAACTTGTCACCGTCGCGCTTCTCAATCGCCTTGCGCGTGCGCTGGATGGCACGCTGACCCACCTTGTAGCAGAGGGCCTGCGCCGGCCAGGCGATGTAGCGATCGGTTTCGATTTCGGCATCTGTGCGCGGAAGGCCGACCGACTCCATGAACTCCACGCCCTTGTCGCGCGTCCAACCGAACGCGTGGATGCCCGTGTCAACGACAAGTCGCGCAGCGCGGTGCGCCTGACCTTGCAACATGCCGAAGCGCTCCATCTCGTCTCGATAGAGGCCGAGCTCGTCGGCGAGTCGCTCGGAGTAGAGGCCCCACCCTTCTACATAGGCGTTCCCTGCAAGGTGCGAGGCGTGCTTTCGAAGATCAGGGAGGAACTCCAGTTCCATCTCCAGCGCGATCTGGAAGTGATGACCTGGAATCGCTTCGTGATACGTCGTTGGTGCGAGGGCGTGCAAGAAGCGCGATGGCAGATCGTAGCCGTTCACGTAGTACGTCCCAGGGCGTGATCCGTCAGCCGCAGGGCTGAAGTAGTACGCCGCGGGTGCATCCTTCTCCTTGAACTCCTCGACCGCTTTGACATCACAACCGGCTTTCGGGAATCGGCCAAAGACCTTACCCGCCGCTGCGTAGCCACGATCGATGTCCTCCTTGATGCGCACGATCAGCGCCTCTTTGCTGACCGCAACATTCTTCGGATCTGACTCCGCGGCGTCGCGCAGCTTCTCGATGGAGCCACCGTGGCCGAGCTTGGTGGAGATGACCTTCATCTCCTCCTGAATCTCTGCCCACTCCTGCAGGCCGATCTCGTGCAGCTCCTTTGGATCGAGGGAGAGCCCCGTCCAGCTGCGGATCGCCACCTTGTAGAGTTCCACACCGTTCGGTGCCGAGCAGAGCCCCGGCACTTCACGCGCCTTGCCTCGATAGCTGCCTGAAACCGCGTCGTAGTAGCGCTTGATCTGCGGATCAACGTATTCAGCGACCACTGTGGCGAGTTCGGCGCGCTCGGCGTCGCCCGCAACGTTGGCCGCGGTGACGATCGGCGATTCGCTCGCAGGAATCTTCATGAGCCCATCGAGTTGCGCAATCAACCGCTCGGTGGAGATCTTCGAGGCAACGAGGCCGCGCCTCTCCGCTTCCGCCACGCGCTCAATGTAGCCATCCATGAACTTCGGGAAGGCCTTGAGACGGCTGACAAGCTTTGCAAACTTCTCTGGCGTCTTCGCATCCTGGAAGGTTGCGATCTGTGGCAGCAGGGTCTGGACGCCGTCCATGTGGTCTACCGCTGAGAGGAGATCCATGCGGTGGTTGTCCTTCTCAATCGCAATCTCCGCGCCAACTCTCATCAGATCGCGCGTGATCTTCCACTCAATGTCGAGGCCGTCGTCACCGATCGCGGCGGCCGCCTTGCCGTACTTCTCCCACATCGCGCGATCGCGAAGTCGCGCCGCGTCTGAGTTGTCGTCGAGGGCACCGTCGTTCACCTCAATGCCGAGGAAGGTCCCCCAGAGAGGCGAGGCGGCGAGCATCTCCTTCCAGAGATCGTCGGCGAGCGTCTTGACGGCCCGGTCGTTGACGGAGAGTGGCTTGGTCACGTGGACTCCTTCCGGGTGGCCCGGGCTCCTGCACCCCTCACTGGGTGCCTCGTGGTCAGGATACGGGCTGGGAGGGATCCTGCACGCCGCGAGGGCGGAGGGCGAGATGCAAGAGCAGCCCGATCGGTCCAAACATCAGCGCAAGGGTGAGTGAGACGATTCGGAGCGGCGCACTGACGCCGCGCGAAAGTCCATCGAGCCAGATGAAGCGCCCCGCTAACAGATCAAAGGCAAGGACGTGCAGCCAGACGGCGAGGCTCCCCTCCGGTGTAGCGAGTGATGCTGAGATAGCGGCCAACGTCGGGCTGAGCAGCGTCTCAAGGATTGCACCAACGTTCGGAAGAACAAGACTTGCATACACGAGACCAATACCAACCACGGGCCATGGCGTGCGCATTAGACGATGAGTGATCGCTGCGCGCGGTCGCAGCGCCATCAGGAACCAGAAGGGGCCGACACCGATCGTGGCGGCAATGAAGATCGCGCTCATCAGGTCCATGCCGAATATCATGACGCGTCTCCTTGATCCGCACCGCGTTGCTCACCCCATCCAAACGAGCTGAGGTCCAGCTGTGCGCCAGGCTTCTGCTCCAACGGTCTCGCGCCAAGGTAACCCTCCAGGTCGGCGAGGCGCGGATTGTCACGATGCGCAAGTCGGGCCAACTGATCGGTTGCAAGGAGGTGCCAGTTGCCCTCCTCCCATGCCGCTGCGAGCCGATCATCGCGCTGGATGCGAACCTCCGCCAGTCGCAAGAGCGCGCGATCTGTCACCAGAAGTCGAACCACCTCTTGATCGGTAGCCACCTTTGCATGGCGACCGAGAAGGAGTGCGCCGAGCGGGAGTGGCCCAAGGAGCACCTCGCACATCAACAAACTTTTGCCGCGACGGAAGAGCAAGACATCAATCTGATCAAACGCGGCGCGATCTGAGCGGTGACGCAGCGGCGGTGATGAGTCAATGGGGTCGCGTGCGACCAGCCGACCCAGCGGAAATCCGTTCACGAGCAGTGGCGCAAGGGCGGGCGACACCGCGCTGTGCAGGCCCATCGCGGCCCCAACGCGGAGCAGCGTTGCAACGTTCTGAAGGCGCTCCTCCGACCTGTTCCCGCCCGGCCAGCGCGGACGAACCCCAAGCTCATCCTCAACGTAGTACGCCTCGCGAAGGACCTTCGCGAGATCGGGGTCCTCACCATCGGCATACCCCGCGGCGGCCCCAGCCGCGGCCGCAGCCCAGTGCCCCGCGTCGTCACGATCACCACCCACGGCAGCGAGGCGCGCGCGCTCGTTCCGTCCATCGACAAAGATGCGGCGCCCAGAGGCGGCAACCAATCGATCGAGCGAACCGATCGGTCGAAGTCCCTCTCGAAGCGCGAGCAATTCGTTGAACTCATCAATAAGAGCGCCACTCTCCAAGAGGTCACCACTCGCTGAGCGGCGCTGTGCGTAAAGGGTGAGAAGCAGTTCTGGCGTGGTCGGCTCACCGCGCTCAACCAAGATCTCCGCAACCGCTCGTTGCAACGCGTCGCCACTGATTCGCTCCACTCCGCCACGCGCCGAACGCGCGCCACGCGCCACCACGGGCGGAATACTCACGGCAATCCACCACCAGGGTCGATCGCTCTCGTCAAGGGTGCGCTCGAGCCCGGTGACAAGTCCACCCGCCATGCTCACCGCCGTGAGCGTCCCCGCGAGTGCGGCCAACGTTGCAGGGACCTCGACGATCGCCCCGCTACCAGTCTTGATGAGTGGATCTATCGCAACGATCGCGCGTGCGATCGCTGCGGTGACGCTACTCGCGTCACTCGGATCCACGCGAAGCGCAGGATCCGCGTCACTCTCCTTGGCCCCAGCGAGTGCTGCGGCAAGTGCGCGGTCGAGCCGGATGCGCTCCTCAGTCCCAAGATGCAGATGGATCAGCGCAACGTTCGTCCCCTTGCTGGTGCTGAGGCCCGCAGCGGCTGCTCGTGCGGTCGCCGACGCGCGCACCAGGATCACGGGGTGTCCGGGATAACCCAAGTTGACGAGATCTCCGCTGAGCGAAAGATCGCGAGGGAGCGCTGGCGCGAGAAGGAGCGTTCGGCGCTGCTCATCAACGACGTCGGCGAGCGCCTGCCACGGTGCGATCTCCCACCACGCCTTCTCTGCCTCGCGCACATCTGAAGGTCGCGCGCAGAGGAGTGCCGCTCGCGCCACCGCTACCCGGAGTGCGGCGAGTGTGCTCGCCGACTCGTTTGACCGTGCGAGAGCTCGTCGTGCGGCAAGGAAGACGCTGAGCTGGCGAGGTGTCCAGCGCAGTTCGGCTGCGCCACCCGCCGCAGCCTGAGCCTCGCGGCGCTGAACTTCCGAGAGCTCTACGCGTATCGCCGCCTCGCCGGGACGCATCTCGGAGGCGTCCCCGCGCTTGCCAAGGTTCTTGCAGGCGGCACACGTTGCGCGACGCGCTGTGGGGCGGCAGTTCGAATCGGCATCCGCTGCGGCACTCTCCCAGCGCCAGCCCGCAATTCGGAGCGGTTGGCCACAGGCACCACAACTCCCACGCCAACCAGCATCTAGTTCGGTGCCGATCTCTTCGAGAAGTTGTGCAACAGCGAGTTCGAGACCGCGCACACTCGGCGGACGCAGCGTGAGGGCGATCTCCCACTCTGCGAGTTGATCTGCTGCATGAACAATGCTGCGCGCGCCGTGACGCGCACCGGCGGCTGCGAGTGACGCGTTCTCCGCGCTCAGGTCAAGGAGGACGGCCCCTTCCGTTCGAATGGCGGAGACGGTGCGAGCCGATCGCGCATCACGAAGGTAGGTAGACACTCTCCCTCCCTCTTCGCGCGCCGCGTCCTACTCTTCTGTGCTTGCCTCTTCGCTCTCGGGGAGGAAGGCGTCATCAGCGGTCTTCTCCGGCGGCTCCGCCGTCACGCGCTCCACCTCAGGCTTCTCCTCCTCGTAGAGATCGTCATCGTCGTCGTCATCGCTGTAGCCTTCGTCCTCACGGAAGAAGGAACCCTTTGTATATGGTCGCTCATCGCTGGTGCGCGTTGCCGTTGGGAAGGAAACCTTCCCAATATTCTTGCTGCTCACGCGCTCTTCGCGAATGATGATGCGAATGTCACCACCGCTGATTGACGTGATGCCTGCGCTGTACACATTGCCGTCGGCGATCAGCTTCAGAAGGCGCGCCGCAATCCGTGGCTCTACACGTCCAATCTCAATGCCGTTCGCCTTGGCGATGAGCCGATTGCCAAGTGTGAGCAGCTCGACCGCGTCGCCTGGATTCACCTGTGCGAGCGTCGCAACATCGGTCACGTTCGTGAGGTGCGCGAATCCGGTGGTCCCCGCCTCTTGAATGAAGATTCCGGCTGGAGTCGGGGCGCCTTCGGAGTTCGGCGTGATCTTCTTCCCCACCTGCTTCATCAACCCCTTGAGTCGCTCGAGGTTTCGCTCAGCGATCCGGTTGACAGGGTCGAGCGTGAGCGTTGCCTGGTACTCCTTCTTTGAGCCAGCGAGGTCGCCGAGTTCCCAGAGGCACTTTGCCAAACGGTTCTGCGCCTCGATTCGATCCTCTACCTTGATCTCTGCTGCAAGGGCGAGTACGGCGCGATTCTCATCTGCAGCATCCTGCCAACGACCCTCGGCGGCAGCCTTCAGCGCAGCATCTGCGTGGTCGCGCGCTGCACGGGCTGGCTTCTGGGTTGGGCTCTCGTTGGCGAGGGTCATGTTCAACTCCTTCACTCATGGCGCGCTGCAGATCGGGCGCTGCGCCGCTGGGGAAGGATAGCCGATCGTTAGAGAGAGACCCCGATCCAGAGCACGGCGAGCGCGGTGGCCAGCACAAGGAGAAGGATCTCAAGGATCAGGCGGGGATCGCCACGCTCTCCTTCAGGGGTGGCGGCCCAGAGCTCACGTGCATAGAAGAGGACGGCGAGCCCCGCTGGACCAGCGAGACGCGCGGCGCCGAGCGCCGCAAACACGATCGAGGCGAGCCCGTTGATGAGTGCCGCACCGAGCGCGTCGCGCACGATGCCACTCGTTCGTTCACGTCGCAGGCTCGCCATGCGACCGGCAAGGAGTCCCGCGGCGATTGCAGAGCCGATTCCCACGGCGAGGATGGCGAGTGGCCCCACAGCGTCGGGCCGCGCCGATGGCGTCCCAGGGACGCTGATCACGCCAGGGACGAGCGCCGCTACACCAATCGAGGCGGCGAAGAGGATGAAGGTGGAGACGGCGAGTGCACCCACGCGATCACGATGCGTGGCGCCGCCAGGAATGCGACGCACGCGCAGCTCCCAGATCACCACCGCGCGCAGAAGTAGCGAACCAATCACGATCGCCGCGATCAGGCCCACCCCAGTCGGCACAAGGCGCGCCGCGCCCGCGGTTGCAAGGCCCATCAATCCGGCGAGCGGAAGTTCGGAACCTCGAGGGAGGTCTGGGGCGTCCGTACGCCGCACCGCGTCCACGCCGACCGCGGCGAGGATGGCGGCCGCAGCGCCGGCGAGGACAGTGGCGCTCCCCTCACTGAAGTGAGCGATCACGGCGGCGACCGCGACGGCGATGATCGTCTCCGCCCACGGACGGGTCAACTCGGTCTCGCCAAACTCTGCGGTGGTATCGGCGAAGGCGGCGAGCTGCTTGATGTTGAGGCGTTGTGCGGTGCGTTGTCTACTCATCAGTCCCTCCGTTCAGCGCA
>CAXRAV010000007.1:0-2392 GCA_964228585.1 Candidatus Limnocylindrus sp.
GATCGCGACGCCGCGTCCAGCGCCACCCGCCAGCGAGGCGGCGGCGGATCCTGTTGAGGCGCCAGCGGGGGCGGCGCTCCACATTCGATTCAGCCCTGGGCAATCGGTGGAGGAGACGGTACGCGCAATGGAGGTCGTGAAGTCTGAACTCCGCTCGCGCCCCGGGAGCACCAAGGTTGTCATTTACATCCCGCAGGCTGGAGGAGCGCAGCAGCTACCCATGGAAATCCGTAGCGGCGTAGCCTGGGATCCGAGCTTCCCTGCGGCGATTCGAGGCCGCGTTGGCGCAACCGCTGTGCGCTTTGACATCCTTTCTGAGGGCGAATCACTCCCTGCCGCCTAAGGCACGCTCCACCGAAACAGGCTCCGCCGAAACACGGCAGAATAGCGTCGTGGATTTGAAGACGTACGCCTCTGTTCTCCTTCGACAGTCGGCCCCTACTGGCGTTGATTGGAAGAGCATGCCGCGCCTCGCACGCGCACTTCTCCTCGCCCGCGCCTCGGTCCTTCCACTCACCGTAGTTGGCTCCGGGCAGGGGCTACTTTACGCATGGTGGAAGGGGAGCATCAGTGACACGAGTGCAGGGGTTAGCGGACTCCTTCTCGGGCTCGCCGCCTTCATTGGCGCTAACCTTGCCCATGCAGCGAACAACTTGGCGAACGATTGGCGCGATTATCACGATGGCCTCGATCGACCAGGCTATCCACGCGCAGATTACTCACCGCATCCAATCGCATCGGGCGCAATGTCCAGCAGGACGCTCTTCCTCACAATCGCAATTATCACTGGCCTCGCCGCCCTCCTTGGTGGCTTCGCAATGGTGATGCGCAGCGAACCACTCCTTGGAGTCTTTGCAGTTGCTGGGCTGATCCTTTCGTGGGGGTACACCGATCCACCGCTTCGCCTAAAGCGACGCGGACTCGGCGAACTCTCCGTTCTCCTCGTATGGGGGCCGCTGATGGGCGGCGGCACGTATCTTGCAGCAACCGGGTCGATTGACGGAACCGTGCTGCTCGCAACACTTCCATGGGGTGCGATTGCAACCGCAGTGCTCTTCGGGAAGCACCTTGACAAGATTGATGCAGACAGCTCGCGCGGAGTTGGCACGTTTGTGGTGCGAATCGGTGAGCGGCGCGCGCGCGTCGGAACGCTCCTTCTGCTCAGTGGCGGCTACATCAGCGTGGCACTCTTCGGCTTCCTAGGAATCTTTCCGTGGATCGTTGCGCCGCTCGCTGGGCTCGGTGCGCTCTCAGCACTTCCCGCAATGAAGATTGTTGCCGCTCCGCGTCCGAGTGCTCCGCCCGCTGGATATCCGCTCTGGCCGCTCTGGCATGTTGGCGCTGCATTCCTTGCTGGTCGACCAGCGATGGGTGCGCTCTTCGTCGGGCTGATTCTCGGTACGCTTCTCGGCATCTAGCCGAGCGAACAGTAGTTCCGTCTTCGGCTCTACTTCGTTTTCGCCTCGGGTCGCGCAACGCGCGCAGGGGGAGTGCTAAGCGCGGTGATCTTCGCAATCTCAACTTCGATGGCAGCGACGCGCGCTGCGGCGGTTCGCCACTCGGGCGATCCAGGCGTGAGGGATGCACGTTCAACGCGCGCCTGCGCATGCTCTCGCATCAGCGTCTCGCGATCAGCTCGTGAACCGTTGTCTTCAGTCATTGCTTCCCCTTGGCGGTGCCGTCCCCTTGTTGGTGCCGAAGGCGGGACTCGAACCCGCATGATCTCATCGACCGGCCGATTTTAAGTCGGATGCGTCTGCCATTTCGCCACTTCGGCCCCCCTATCGTAGCGGGGCGGTGGCTTTGGTACCGAAGGTGGGAGTCGAACCCACATGACCTTTCAGTCGACCGATTTTGAGTCGGTTGCGTCTGCCATTTCGCCACTTCGGCGCTCTTGAATCCTAGCGGTGCGGCATCATTACGGCATGGGTGAGTTGAAGGGGCGGTCGCAGCACGAACCGGAAGAGCGTCTACGCCTCCTTGGTGCAGCGCGGGCAGGTGACGCGGAGGCCTTTCGTGCCCTCTTCACTCCCGATCTTGACCTCGCCTGGAGGATGGCGCTTCGGATCACAGGTGAGCCTGCGAGCGCCGACGACGCGCTGCAGGAGGGGCTGGTCTCCGCGTACCGCGCTCTCGATCGGGTGGAGCCTCGTAACCTGCGCGGCTGGTTCGTTCGAATCGTCCAAAATGCGGCGCGCGATGCGGGCCGCCGGGATCGGCGTCACCCCACGATCCAGATTCAGACGCACGGGGAAGAGGGGGGCGGAGCTGAGCGAAGGGGAGCGGCTGAACTTCCCGCTGGGCGCGCGAGTGATCCGGCAGGGGTGGTTGAGGGGCGAGAACTCGCGGCACGGCTGCGTGTGGCTCTCAGGGAGATCCCGGAGGAGAGGCG
>CAXRAV010000008.1:0-3406 GCA_964228585.1 Candidatus Limnocylindrus sp.
AACGTTGCGATCCACGAAGGAACTGCGAGCGCAGTCGGGAAGGAACTCTGGCAGGGCGCCATCTTCCCTGGGATTGCCACGCAGACGTACGACGTGCCAGCCTTCGCCGCAGGGAACTACTCATTCATCTGTACGGTGCACCCGAACATGGTCGGCGACCTGGTGGTGAAGTGAGCAGTCTGCCAGCACCCCTTGGCCAGCAGCAACTCGCTCCGGCACCCGCGCCGCGTCGCGCGTTTTTTGGACTTTTCGATGCTGCGGGTTGGGGCTGGGCGTCCTTCCGCGCCGTGCTCTGGACGCTGCTGATCATCCTGATGCTCGGCTACATTCCAGATCGCGCCTACTACATCGTCACCTCGCCAACGATGGAGCTCGGGCTCAACGCCGTATCGCTCGTCAACATCTGCCCGGGCGAGAACAAGGATCTTCCGTGCCCCGCACCTGCGGGCGCCCTTATCCCCTGGGAGAGTGGCGCGCCTGTTGCGCTACCAGGCGCCGGTGAAGGCGGGAGCCTGCTGCAGGTTGGAACACATCTCTACTACATCGGCGGCCGCTTGAGCGGCGGGCTTGATGAGTACTCCAACACACCAGGCGTTTCAGCAGCAGAAATTGGTCCTGAGGGGCTATCCAACTGGGCTGCGGTCGCACCGCTTCCTGCGCCGCGCGCGATGAGTGCGACCGCATATCTGGCTGGGACCGCATACGTCATTGGCGGCACGTCGGACACAGAGAGCGCAACCGCCACCGTCTTCACGGGCGCACCTGATCCCGCGACGGGAACCATCGATGCGTGGATGCTCGCAGACGCCCTAGAACTGCCAGCTCCACGCAACGGCGCCGCAGTGATCACTGTCAGTGATGGTCTGATCGTCTTTGGCGGCGCGAATGAGTTTTACGAACCACAGACCACGGTATGGAAGTCGACACTCCAGTCCAACGGGAGCCTCGGTCCTTGGGAAGAGATGGCACCGCTCCCCGAGCCGCGCGCAAACGCCGCTGCCGCACTCGTTGGCGACTCTGTCTGGATCTGGGGAGGCCGCGACGCGAACGGGTACACCGGCGTCTCACTTCATGGATATATTGCCGTCGAGAAGTCCGCTGGCGGTGGCGGGCACAGCGGTGGGGCGACATCAATGGACGCAGTCGACGAGCAGGGTGACGCACCGATCGGAAGCATCTACAAGTGGACCACCACCTCAGGCGACGCCAATCTCCCGTCGCCTCGCGAAGGCGCCGCGCTCTGGAGCGCGAACGGCACACTGTATGTCGCCGGTGGCGTACAAGACGGAGCAGTCGTCGGGAGCGTGTACTGGACAGCACCGACCGCTGCCACGGGAATCACCTCGTGGAAGAACGTTCCCGAGGTCGACCTACCTGCTGATCAACTCCGCGCCAATGCGCGCGGGGCTGTCAGTGGGGCCCATGCGCTCTTGATCGGCGGAGAGGATGCAAGCGGCGCACCTGCAGCAACTTCGGTGAGCGCGATTACGTCGCCGAAGGCCCCAGTCTTCCGCGCTGGCCTCTTCGGCCTTACGATCCCAGGGCTCGCCATCCCAGGTGAGATTGGCGAACAGCTCGGCTTCCTCTCATCTGCAGGCGCGTGGACGCTCAACTTCGTCTTGCTCTGCGCGATGGCGGTTGCCTATGCGCAACGCGAGCGTTTTGGTGCATGGCTGCGCAAGAGGCTCGTCAGGAAGTAAGATCCTGCGAATGAACGGTTGGGCAAAACTCCTCTTCGGTTTCAACGCGTTCGTCGCGTGGCTTGGGTATGGCATTGCACAGATCACCAACATCTTTGAACTGGTACCGCGTACCGAACCGTATGACCCGAGCAGCAACATGTTTGGTGGAAGTGCCGATGGCCTTGCGGGCGCGATCGGACGAGTCTTCGACTCCCACGGCTACTTCACGACCTGGTCCAACATTGCTGTGGCGCTCACCCTGACTGCCCTTTATCTCAACCCGGAACGGTCAGGGCGGATCTTTAACAGACTGCGCAACACCGGCCTGCTCATGATCACGATGACCATGGTGCTCTATCACCTGCTTCTCGCGGGAACATCAAACCCGCAGAGCTGGTATGCGGTGTCAAATCTTCTGCAGCACTACATCACGCCCTTGGTCACAATCTTGGTCTGGCTACTTGTCGGACCGCGCGGTCGCTTCCCGTTCAGCGATACGTTCGCCGTCTTCATCATTCCGATCACTTACCTTGCGTACACGCTGATCCACGGCGCGATGGCGTCCGTCTATCCGTACCCATTTTTCAACGTCATCAAGTACGGCTATGCGTCGGTGCTCTCGCTCATGGGTGCTGTGATCGTGGGCGGCTACGTGGTGGCGCTGATCTACTACGGGGTTGAGCGCCTGCGAACCCGCGCGTAAGTTATCGCTGCGCCTTGGTGAGCCGGGCGGGGATCGAACCCGCGACCAAGGGTTTAAAAGACCCCTGCTCTACCGCTGAGCTACCGGCCCGCCCAGATTCTCGCACGGCGCGCTGGTGGCTGGGTTGACTTCGTGGGAGAATCCTCGTCATGAGGCGCGAATGGTCACTCGAGGCCGCAACGCAGGCGCTAGTTGAGCTGCGCCCCCTGATCGTGTTGCTGCGCGAACAGCGCGCATCCCTAGAGACGCTGAAGCAGCAGCTCCTCGTCCTTCGCAGACTCGAACGTGCTGGCGCGCGCCCCGGGGGTTCCGACCAGAGCGACCTTCAAGCGGCTGGCGCCGACCAGGAGACCCAAGACGCCTTCCTCACGAGTTCGCTCATTGAGGCCCGCATCCGCGCGCTCGTGGATCAGATGCAGGCGAGCGTTGATCGAGTCGCGGCGCGTGGCGTTGAACTGCGCGACATTGATCGTGGCCTTGTGGACTTTCCAGCGACCGCCTTCGGTCGACCCTTCCACCTCTGCTGGGAAGAGGCTGATGGAGAGGCGGTCGGGTTTGCGCACGGACTCGGTGAGGGCTTCGGCGCACGACTCCCGATCGGCGAGTTCCTCCGTCGCCACGCGCACAACGAGTGAGGCATTTGACGCAAGACCCGCAACTGCCGATACTCCGCAAGCGGGGTGGAGCAGTGGCAGCTCGTCGGGCTCATAACCCGAAGGTCGGTGGTTCGAATCCATCCCCCGCAACCAACCCCTACTTGCCGGATACGAACGCGTCAATCTCCTCCACCGAAACGAACGGCCCGACGCGGTAATCCAGGACCACCCCAGACGCATCCAGCAGCAGCGTGAGTGGCGCCGCATTTACGGGGATCTGCGCGGCAATGCTGCCGTCTTCATCCAGGAGAGTGGGCCAGGTGGCGCCGAGTTCTGCAGCCGCCGCGGCACCGGGACCTGCTGCATCCTTATAAAGGACGCCAACCAGCACCCCGAGACTCTCAGCTCGTGCGTCGTATTCGGCA
>CAXRAV010000009.1:0-3575 GCA_964228585.1 Candidatus Limnocylindrus sp.
ATCTCGTCTGGATTGCGCCCGACGGCGGCACAGTGCTTCAGGAGGACTTCCTCCTTGTGCGCAACCTGTTCTGGCGTGCCGCCAACATTGTTGCCGTCGCCGTATTTGGCAACGAGTTTCAGCGTGACCTGCTCGCCACCACCGCCGATGAAGATCGGCAGGTGCTTCTGGACTGGTGCGGGGAGGTTCCGAACTGTCTTCGATTTGTAGCGAGGTCCAGTTGCTGTTGGTTCGGTGCCGTCGAGCATGCCGCGCATGATTGGGAGTGCTTCACCAAGCCAGCGGAGTCGCTCTGGGAAACCCTCACCGAAGTTCAGGCCGAAGTGCTGATGCTCCTCCTCGAACCAGGCGGCGCCAATGCCGAGGATGGCGCGACCGCCAGAGATGTGGTCGAGCGTGGTGGCGAGCTTGGCGGTGAGCGCCGGCTCGCGGAAGGTGTTTGCGCCAACCATCAAGCCGATCTTCGCCTTCTTGGTGGCTTCAGCCCAGGCGACGAGGGTGGACCAGCCTTCAAAGATCGGCCCGTTCGGGTTGCCGATGATTGGATAGACGTGATCCCAGGTCCAGAGATTGTCGTAACCAACGCGATCGGCAGTGACCGCCATGGAGCGCATGGATGCCCAATCGGTGAACTGTGGCCAGATGAGTGCGCCGATTTTGACCCTCTCGTTCACGATGAACCTCCTGCTCTTCTTCTTGCTATCCGACGATGTTGACGAGGCGTCCACCGGCGTGGATCACCTTCTTCACTGGGCGACCCTCAAGGGCGATCTTCACCTTATCGGATGCGAGTGCGAGTACCTCGATTTCCGCCTCTGTTGCAGTAGCGGCGATGGTGAGCTTGTCGCGCAACTTCCCGTTGACCTGGACGGGGAGTTCACGCGTGCTGTCGGTGAGGAGTGTGGCGTCAACGGTTGGCCAGCTCGCCTGATGAATTGAGCGCCACTTCGGATCGCTCACGGCGATTCCGCGCTCTGCCTGGAGGCGGCTGTGCATCTCTTCGGCGAGGTGTGGGGCCATTGGGGAGAGGGCGGCCAGCAGGTAGTCGAGCGCTTCGCTCCACGCCGCGCCGCCAGCCACTGGGCTGCCGCGATACGGGAAGAGCGCGTTGGCGAACTCCATCAGTTTCGCCACGGCGGTGTTGAAGCGGAAGGCTTCGATGTCTGCCTCAACGCCAGCGATCGCCTTATGCGCTGCGCGGCGGATGCTGAGCTCTGCTGCGGCCTGGTCTTCGCCGTTTGGCAGCGTGCCAGCGTTCGGGTCGCCCGGCTCCTTCCCGTGTGGATCGAGTGCTAGCGTCCAGACGCGTCCGAGGAAGCGCACGATGCCACTGATGCCACTCCCAGACCATGGACCGCCCTGGTCCCATGGTCCCATGAACATCAAGAAGAGTCGCACTGCGTCTGCGCCGTGCTTTGCAACGAGCGCATCTGGATCTTCCACGTTGCCGCGCGACTTGCTCATTCGTTCGCCGTCACTGCCAAGGATCTGGCCCTGATTGAAGAGTCGCGTGAACGGCTCAGATTCGCTGATCAGCCCAAGGTCGCGCAGTGCCTTGGTGAAGAAGCGCGAGTAAAGGAGATGCATCACGGCGTGCTCGGCACCACCGGTGTACTGATCCACGGGACACCACGCATCAACAAGGCTCTTGTCTACGGGTCCGCCAGTGAATGTTGGTGAGAGGTATCGGTACCAGTACCAGGATGAGTCGACGAAGGTGTCCATGGTGTCTGTCTCACGCTGGCCTGGCCCACCGCACGTTGGGCAGGGAACGTTCAGCCACGCCGTTGCACTCTTGAGTGGCGACTCGCCGGTCTGCTTGAAGTCCACGTCGTCAGGAAGCGTGACGGGAAGCTGATCTTCGGGCACGCCCACAGGGCCGCACTTCTCGCAGTGGATGATGGGGATTGGTGTCCCCCAGTAGCGTTGGCGGCTGATCAACCAATCGCGCAGCCGATACGTGGTGGTGCGCTTCCCAGCGCCGGCTTTCTCCACCACGGCAACTGATTGCTCAAACGATGCCGGCCAGGCGGCGCCGCTCCACTCGCCGCTGTTCACCGCAACGGCTGCGCCATCGCCCTTATCGACGTACGGGAGCTGCACGGCATCTGGTGTAGCGGCGAGTTCAGCTGGTGCAACAACGGTGCGGATTGGGAGATTGAACTGTTGCGCAAACTCGAAGTCTCGCTCGTCATGCGCGGGGACCGCCATGATTGCCCCAGTGCCGTAGCCCGCTAGAACGTAGTCGGCGATCCAGATCGGAATCTCCTCGCCGTTCACCGGATTGACAGCAAACGCGCCAGTTGCAACGCCACTCTTCTCCTTCGAAGTGGAGAGTCGATCGATCTCCGACTTCCGCTTCGTCGCCTCGATGTACGCATCTACTGCGGCGCGCTGTTCGGGTGATGTGATCTTCTGGATCAGTTCGTGCTCTGGTGCGAGCACCATGAAGGTTGCGCCATGCAGCGTGTCTGGCCGTGTGGTGAAGACGCGCAACTTCTCGCCGCCAGAGTGGTGCGCCGACTTCGCCACCTTGAAGTCCACTTCGGCGCCTTCGGATCTGCCGATCCAGTTTGTCTGCATCGTGCGGATCGGCTCAGGCCAGTTGATCCCCTTAAAGGAGAGGAGTTCATCGGCGTAGTCGGTGATCCTGAAGAACCACTGCGTCAGGTCGCGCTTCGTGACCTGGGTGGAGCAGCGCCAACAGACGCGATCAACGCCTTCGACCTGTTCCCGAGCGAGTGTCACCTGACACGAAGGGCACCAGTCCACCGGCGCCTGCTTTCGGTACGCGACACCCTTCTCGTAGAACTTCAGGAAGATCCACTGGTTCCAGCCGAAGTAGGAGGGGTCACAGGTGACCACCTCCTTCGACCAATCGAACGAGGCACCCATGCTGCGCAACTGGCGGCGCATGTTCTCCATGTTTGCAACCGTCCACTCGCGTGGATGGATCTTGCGCTTGATGGCGGCGTTCTCCGCGGGCAGACCGAAGGCGTCAAAGCCAACGGGATAGAAGACGTTGAAACCCTTCATCCGCTTGTAGCGCGCCAGCGCGTCGGTTGGGGTCTTCACATACCAGTGTCCAATGTGCAGGTCGCCGGACGGGTATGGCCACATCGTGAGGAGGTAGTAGCGTGGCGCTGCGGTATCGGTGAGATCTGTGGTGTGGAGACCGAGCGACTCCCAGTGCGCCTGCCAGCGCGGCTCAATCTCGCGAGGATCGTATCGCTCCAAACGATCGTCTAGATCAGCCACAGGTTGGGGCTCCTCTCCTTCTCAAGCGTACCCGCCCGCGAGTCTCCGCTGCGAGGTGCTTGGTGGAGCTAAAGGGATTCGAACCCTTGACCTCTTGCATGCCATGCAAGCGCTCTACCAACTGAGCTATAGCCCCAAGGGGGGCGAGTGTATCAGGAGCGTTCACGCCCCACGATCGGGAGAAGAAGGAGCGCGCCCGCCACGAGGAGGAGGCCACCAGAGAAGGGGGTCAGCCCAACGATCAGTGTGGTCAACGTGCCGCCAAGGATGGGACCCGCTGAGATCCCCAGATCAAACGAGAGATTGAATGCGCCGCT
>CAXRAV010000010.1:0-7078 GCA_964228585.1 Candidatus Limnocylindrus sp.
GGGGATGTTGTGATCAGCACCGAAGTGCTGCAACACGACTTTGCAGCGGTCAGCGCGTCTGGATTCACCCTCTTCGGCTACGGGAGCGACTTGCCCTCTGAAGGTGAGCCGCTCCTGCGCTCAGACGCTGCACTTACCGCACTTGCCGCGCAGGCCGCACAGGTGCAAGGTGCCGCACGAGACTTCGCCGTGAGCCTTGGACGCATTGCAACGGGTGATTGGTTCGTCAACGATCACGCAACGCGCGACGCGATCGCCCAGCGAACCGGCGCGGATCTTGTGGAGATGGAGGGGGCAGCGATCGCCTTTGTTGCCGAGCGTTTCGGTGTCCCATGGATTGTGATTCGTAGTGTGAGCGATGCGGGAGATGCATCTGCTCCGACCGCCTTTGACGAGCTCTTGCCGCTCGCTGCCGAGAACGCCGCCTCAATCGTGGAGGCGATCCTCCCCCAACTCCCTTAGCGTTTCGGCGGGAGGAGGGCCGCAACCTCTGAGCCCTGATCCCCGAAGAGGCGTGCCGCAAGCGCGCGGAACGTCGCAAGTTCTCCCGTAGTGAAGATCTCATGAGTCGCACGCACCTCCGCACGATCTGGTGCGCGGTGGCCAGCGCTCCCAGGATCGGCTGCTGTGCCGCGCGTTGAGCCTGGGGCGTCGAGGTGGTTTACCGAGATCACCTCCTGCAGCGTTGCTGCGGTGGCCGCGGCTGAGTCGACCACCGCAATGCTCTCACCAAGTGCGGTGGCGATCATCTGCCGAATCAGTGGGAAGTGCGTGCACCCGAGTAGCAGCGTGTCGATGCGCGGCGCGCCCCCCGTTGCACGAAACGGCGCGATCACGCCCTCTACGGCGTCGCGCAACGCGGTGCCGTCCAAGTCTCCCGCCTCAATGAGCGGCACGAGCTGCGATGCGGCGTGTGTCACCACCCGGACCGCCGGATTCTGGTCCTTGATCGCCGTGAAGTACGCACCGGAGCGAACCGTCGCCTCCGTCGCAATCACGCCAATCCGACCCGTTCGAGTGGCAAGAGTCGCCGCGGCGGCACCCGGCCGAACCACGCCAATGAACGGGATCTCGGGGTGCCGGAGGCGGAGCGTGCTCAGCGCAACGGAGGTTGCCGTGTTGCATGCGATCACGATTGCCTTCACGTTGCGCGCAACGAGCGCATCGGTGAGCTCTTCCGAGAATTGGAGCACCTCTGCATCCGTGCGCGTGCCGTACGGATGCCGCGCGCTATCGCCGATGTAAATCGTTGATTCGCCGGGAAGCCGCTGCTGTGACGCGCGGAGGACGGTGAGCCCGCCTACGCCAGAGTCGAAGAAACCGATCGGTCGTGCATCAGGCATGCGTAGACCGTAGCAGCCAGCGGATCCGATCCTCTTCTAGGCGCGTGGCCACCTGAAGCCCTGCCGCACTCGCCGCCCCCTCGACTTCGGAGGGACTCCACGCGCGCACGTGGAACGGCTCGCGCTCATCAACGTACCCGCCCTTCCCGCGCAGCGTGTGCCGAATCTGGAGTTGTGCGACGCGCTCGCGCCCGAGAGGATCTGGGAGGAGTCGTGAGTCGCGCACGATTTCCCCTCCGTCCGCGGTACGCCAGCGCACATCCTCGCCCCACTCCGCGCGCCCAGCAGCCTCGCGGAGGAGCGCTGGATCCATACGAGTGGCATCGATGGCGAACATGCCGCCTGGTGCGACGAGTCGTGCGGCTAGGTTCATCAGGAGGCGCAACTCCTCGTCGCGGATGAAGAGCGGGAGCAGGTCGCCTCCAGCAATCACCAGGCCCGCGCTCCGCTCAAGGCTCTTGGGTGGTGCCCAGCGCAGCAGATCAACCTCAAGGATCTGCGCAGTAGGGACGCGTTCGCGGGCGAAAGCGATCGCCTCTGGGTCGCGATCCAAACCGATCAGGCTGCGATCACGGACGTTGAGCGCCTCAAGGATTCGACCAGCGCCGCAGCCGAACTCAACAATGGTGCCGTGAGTTGCCTCGGCGAGCGAGCGCCAGAGCGCACGATCCTCGTGAGCGCCCGCGTTGAGGTCACCCTCGTCGTTGAGGAGTCGACGCCTCGCCGCTGCAATCAGCGTCCAGGCTCCCAGCGAATCGTCTCGCCGGCCGCCTTCCGCTTCGCGAGCGAGCTGATCACTTCGAGAGCTGCGCGATTCGCGATCATCGCCGTTGACTCTGCCCAGTCGTACGGTGGAGAGACCTCCAAGATGTCCATCCCCGCGATCGGTACGCGAGCTGCAATCTGACGAAGTGCACGCAACAGCTCGCGGGTGAGCATCCCGCCAGGCTCTGGTGTACCCGTTCCAGGAGCCAGACCTGGATCGACTACATCTATGTCCACGCTGATCCAGATTGCATCTGGACCATCGAGTGCCTCTGCGATCGCATCCTGGATGACCGCCTCTGCCCCGCGCTCTTCAATCTCGGTCATCAGGTGCGTTCGCATCCCGTGACCCTTCATCCAATCGAGCGTTTCAGTGTCTGGGAAGTAGCCCCGGAGCCCAACCTGCACAAAATTCTTTCCCTGCACGGCACCGGACTCGATCAGTCGGCGCATCGGTGAACCGTGGCTATGTAGCGATCCGTATCCGTCTGGCGATGTGTCGGCATGCGCATCAAAGTGCAAGATGCCGATGCTCTTCGGCCATCGCAGCTCGGCAATCGCCGTTGCATTCGGCCAGGTAATGGAGTGATCTCCACCGAGCACAATTGGGATTGCACCAGTCGCAGCGACTTCGCGCACCTTCCGATAGATCTCTCCGTGACCGTGTTGCACGCGACCTGGAACCACCGCGGCATCGCCCGCATCAACGGCGGTCAAGACATGGAACGGATCAACTCCGACTTGGAGGGAGTGCAGGAGACCGGTCTGATACTGCGCTTCGCGAATCGCACGTGGGCCGAATCGCGTACCTGGCCGGTGGGTAACCGCGTCATCGAACGGTGCGCCGATGATCGCAACGTCCGCCTGCATCCTTTTGATCTCATTTGCATCCTCAATCCACGGGAGTTGCGAGAAGCTGACGGGACCCACGTACGACGGTCGATCGTCTGGGTCACGCGCCTCTGGCGCCGCGCCCCAACCGAGAGCGGCAATGGATTCGGAGAAAGGGGGTTTGCTTGCGCTCATGTTCACACACCACTGCTGACATGCGCCGCCGGTTCGATCCGACGTCCAGCGGGGCGCGGGCTCATCGTACACCCCACGCGGAGCGTTACACCGCGTCGTTGTCCGCTCGTGTAAACGCCGCCTCAATCACGACCGCAAGGACGGCGCCGATCAAGAGTCCGGTGGGGCTCCCGAGACCTGCAACCCGGAAGGCGCTGTAGCCACCAACGAGCACGCCGAGGATGAGGCTGCGTCGAAGTGCCCTCGCGCGCCTTCCTCTCCACTGTCCTGGATGACGTCGGTACGACTCAATGAGCAGGATCGGGGCGACCGAGAAGCTGATCGCGAGCCCGAACAGGAGTGAGACGCCGAGCCCAGCAACTGGTTCCCCGATCGGATCAATGTTGAGTGCCGCCGCAACAGAGGCGGCGATGGTGAACAGTGCAGCGAGGGCAAGGAGGCGGATCAGTCGCTGATCTGCAACGGGGATTCGCGGCGGGGACTCCGCGCGCGAATTCTTCTGATGTGGCGGAGCGGGTGCCTCTCGCTCCTGCTGATCCCAAAGCGTCATGTTGGTCGACCCGCCGGCGCCTTTGATGACGGGCAGAGCTCACGATAGGCACAGTACGTGCAGTTCATCCGATCGGGCTTCGCCTCCATGGATCCCGACTGAATCCCCTCCGCCGCTTCAACGATGCGATCGCGTGCCTTCGCAATGCGTTTCGGATCAACGGGGACCGTGGCGGTCTTCCCAGAATCGAGAAAGCGGAGGCTCACCTCATCTGGAAGTCGGCCCGTGGCAGCGCGCCAGGCGAGCGCGTAGATCTGCAACTGCAGCGCGTCACGCGCTCGAGTGGCGTTCCCCTCTTCATCGTCCTTACCTCCGCTCTTGTAGTCTGAGATCACAACCCATTCGTCGCTCAGCGGTAGCGTGGGACGGAGCGTTTCGTCGCTCATCTCAATGACTGGGATCTCGCGCGTGCGCTCGCCAGATGCAAGCGGCGTAACATCTACGCGATCCCATCGGCCGCGGATCTTGTGCCCACCGATCTCGAAGGAAAAGTCCTTCTCCACATATGCAGGGACTGCACCGCTCGCTCGCTCCTCATCACTGAATCGCTCAAGCACTTTCAGCGCAGCGGCATAGCGTGCCTCCTCGTGCGTGCGAGAGATGAAGCCCGCACTCTGCCAACTACGGTTCAGCGCATCAACCAGCACCTCAAAACTAGGGACAGCCCCCGCCATCTGTCCGCGGTGGAACTCCGCCACTGCTGCGTGCAGGGCCGACCCATAAATCGCTGCGTGATGGGGTGGAAGCGGAATTCGCAACCGCTGTTGATAGTGATATCGCAGCGGACAGGCGAGGTACGCTTCGATTGCGGTGTAGCTCAGCGTGAGTGGAGTCTGTTCTGCCGCACCAGGCACGCGCGCTGGAAGCACGGCTGCGGCAGGTTCCGCCACCTCAAGGGCGGCCACCGCACTGTTCTGCTCACCGGTAAAGGCCGTCTCTTCGAGTTGCGTGCGGGCAAGGTCGAGCGCCTCCGAGATGAAGCGACTCACCTTGCGAGGACGTAAACCGCCCGTCGCTCGCTCTGAGGCAGTGAGATAGAGCTGCTCGCGCGCGCGCGTCAGCGCGACGTAGGCGAGGCGACGCTCCTCTCGCAACGCCTCTTCATCCAGCGCGGTTGGCGTCTCCGGTGCGCGCGGATCGCGCGGCACGATCTCCTCGCTCCCGCCGAGCTCTGCCGCAAGGGCAAGTCGTGGCGGACGACCGCGCGCAGGAAAGCGTGTCTCCACCATGTTCGCGACAAAGACCACCGGAAACTCCAGGCCTTTCGCCTGATGGACGGTCAACAGGGCAACGGCATCAAGATCTGGATCAACATCCGCAGCGGATGGATCATCACCTGCCTCACCAAGCTCTTCTAGGTAGCGGACCAGAAAGGGTGCACGATCAAGTTCAAGAAGACGACTGCGTGAGCGAACCACATCAAAGAGTCGTCCAATGTTTCGGATCTGCTCATCTGCTTCTGGGGTTGCCTCACGCGTCAGCTCTGCCAGGAGACCGCTCTCGCGCAACCAGCGGTAGAGAACCTCGCCACTGGTTCGTTCGACACTCTCCTTCACAAGGTCACTCAGTTGCAAGAGCAACCGCACCGTATCAGGGCTGTTCGCACCGACCGACTGCAGCGCCTCACGCAGCGGGCGATGATCTCGCCGCGACTTCCCCACCGCAGCGGCAAGCGTGCTCGCTGGCACCTTGAATCGCGGATCTGCAGCGATCAAGAAGAGCGGGGCCGACGCGTCTGGATCCGCAGCGTGCCGCAACCCTGCGAGGAGGAGGCGCACCTCCGGTCGGTCGTAGAGGCCCGCCGCACCGCTCGCACGCCATGGGATCCCTGCCATGTTCAGGCTGCGACCGATCTCCGTGGTGTCGACGTTCGCGCGCACCAACACCGCATGGTCGCGGGGGAGCCGTCCCGATGCAACCGAACTGCGGATCTCGCTTGCAATCCAGTCTGCCTCATCCGCAGTCGTGCGGAATCGGCGAAACGCCACAGGGTGCGGCGCGGACCCCTCGGCCTCGGCGCGCAGCTCCTTGGAGATCCCAAGCTTCTTCTCAAGTCGCTCTGGATCGTTGAATCGGATGAGGCGGCGCGCCGCCGAGAGGATGGGGGTCGTGCTTCGGTAATTCCTCGTAAGCACAACCTTTGATGCGTCAGGGTAGCGATCGACAAATCCGAGGATGTTCTCTATGGCCGCACCGCGGAAACGATAGATCGACTGATCATCATCGCCAACGGCGGTCAGGTTGCGACTCCCCTGCGCGATCAGGTCGACGAGTGCCCCTTGGAGCCGATTCGTATCCTGATACTCGTCAACGAGGAGCCAACGGTGGCGCTCGCGGACGCGCGCGGCGACAAGGGGGTCGTCGCGAAGCAGCTCATACGCCAAGAGCACCTGATCGCCAAAGTCGAGCAGACCGCTCCTCGCGAGGATGCTGCGGTACGCACGATATGCGGCGGCGAGCTCACGATGCTCCTCCCCGAGGCGCTGGAGTGCATCAGCATGCGCGCTGACTTGTCGACGAACGTTGTCGTCATGAACGGTTTCACCCCTTAGCGTCTCTGCGCGCGCGCATAGATCTGCGGCGAACGCGTCGATCTGTTCGGCGCCAACTCCCTCTTCCTTTGCTCGTGAGATGTAGCCAGCAAGGTCACCAAGGAATCGTGTCGGATCCCCGAGCGGGGCAAATCGTGAGAGGCCGAGTTCAAAGAGGTGCTCACGGAGCAGGAGCACCACTTCCGCGCGGCCGAGCACGCGGAGCTCGCCGGAGATCCCGAGGCGGTGGGCGTTCTCACGAAGCAGCTCATCGCCCCAGGCATGAAAGGTTTTGATCGGCGTTGTGGCATATCCGTATGGAACGAGTCGATCCACGCGCCCCTGCATCTCTTCGGCAGCTCGGTCGGTGAACGTCAGTGCCAGGATCTCTTCTGGCGCGGCGCGCTGTTGAGCGATCAACCATGCAACTCGTCGAGTGATGACCTGCGTCTTCCCAGTCCCAGCCCCAGCAACGACAAGGAGTGGTCCTTCGCCATGCGTGACCGCTGCGTACTGTTCGTCATTCAGATCAGCGAGAAGGTGCTTGACTCCCTCTTCGAATGCCCGCGGTGCGCGCACCGAGACTCCAGTCCATACGGGGATCTGATCGCTCTGCGTTGAGTCACTCTCCACTGACGCTGCGCCGCGTGGCGCGCGCGGGGTCACTTCCTTCGGCGGGTGTCACTCGGGGAGAGGAGTGCAGCATCGATGGCTGCGCGCTCCTCTTCACCGAGTACGGTCTCGCTCTCGCCGTGAACCAGACGCTTCACATAGATCCTCGTTCCCACTCGGGCGTGGAGCGTAGTGATCACCACGCCACTCCCTTCAGCATCGAGTAGCGCCAGCGAGCTGCTCTGCCCGGC
>CAXRAV010000011.1:0-2999 GCA_964228585.1 Candidatus Limnocylindrus sp.
ACGATCACCCGCGCGCTGAAGTGCAATCTCAACCGCAACGCGGCGGTTCACTTGAGCCGCTCCAATCCCTAGCGTTGTGGCGCTTCGCGCAATGACAATTGCATTGGAGCGAACGTGTCGCACAACGCGCCATGCAAAGAGTGCGTCGGTAAGCTCTTCCAGCGTGGGTCGGCGCTCGGTCACCACACGGAGTTCGCTGCGCTCAATGGCTCCGTGATCAGGGGTCTGCATCAAGAGCGCATCACCGAGTCCGATCAGTTCATGGGTTTGCGGGTGTTCTGGTTCGTACAACAAGACACGAAGGTCTGGACGAGCGGCGAGTGCGGAGGCGGCGCTCTCGTCTGCCACTCCTGGGGCGACCACCGCCTCGTAGCTCCCACTGGCAATCTCAACGGCCACTGCGCGGTCGATCGGCGTGTTCAGCGCGACGATTGCTCCTGATGCTGCCGCGTGATCGGTTTCGAGTGCGCGCTTGAGAGCGCCGAGGGGAGTCTCAGCGGTGGCGGCACCAATCGGATCGGTGTGGCGGATGAGTGCTGCACTTGGGATTGGGAGATCAGCGACGAGTCGCGCGCCTGCGTCAAGATCAAGGACGTCGTTCAGCGTGGGTTCGCTCCCTTGCACAAGTCGTGCACCAAGCACACCTGCGCGGTTTCGCAACGCGTGCTGGTATGCGGCGGCGCGTTGATGCGGATTCTCACCGTGCTGGAAGGTGCGCACACGCTCCAAGAGAAGAAGTTGTCGTTCAGGAAACTCGTCGTTTCCACGCGCGGCGGGCGCAAGGATAGATGCGAGGGCAAACGCAGCGCTTTGGATCAACCGTTCGCGGACGGCCGTACCAACCGTTCCACCATCACGCGCCATGGCAAGCGACCCAACGAGATCTCCCGCGTCGTTGGCGTCAACGAGGAGCAGCGGTGCGCCCGCTCCTCTCCCAATCACGTGGGCGACAGCGCCCATTGCGGCGGGGCCAGCAAGTGGGGCAATGAGGAGGTCGCTTTCCGTAAGGCCACGGATTGCCGCGTCGAGTTCGGAGTCCCCGAGCGCCGCGTGTGCGATCCCCTCGCGGGTGAGCTCAGGCGAGAGGGGAAGGCACGCCTCGATGGAGCAGCCTTGTGCGGCGAGGGTGGCGAGTGTCGGCGTGAACCGGGCCACCGTAGGGTGCGCTGGGCTGGCGACGACGAGGACCCGCATGGGGGCGATGATGGCATACTCGCCTGACGAGCCGACCACTTGTCGGGTCAATGGAGATGAGTGAGGTACCAAGATGGCGCAGTGGCCTTGGGAGTATCTTTTCGTCGCGCTGAACGCGCGACTCGGCACTTTCTACACCCCATTCTGGGTGGTGAATCTCCTGCTCTTTATCTTCACCATCGTTGCGTATGCATGGTCAACGCGCGGAACAAACGGGAGAGGAGTGCTCGGCAACGAGTGGGAGTATCTCCTCTGGATCGGCGTAAGCACTTTCGGGCTCAACCTTGTTTACGCCGCCTTCCAGTGGTACGGAATCTTTCCGATCGTTACAACGGCTATTGGCCTCTACCTACTCCGCGACACGGTCGTGAATCGCTTCCCACCGCAACTCGCCGCCGAAGCGGCGCATGAGGCGATGTTGCGCACACGACGCCAGGTGAGCGACGGAGTGGAGGCAACTCTCAAGCGACCGAATCGCCGCGGCGGCAGCAAGAAGCGCTGAGCGTCACGCGGTGGAGATCCGCCGCTTCGGACCAGGACAGCGTCGACCAGATCGCGGTTCGGGTGCAACAGGTGTAGAGAGCGCACTCCTTCACGCCGGCACAACGGCGCACATCACAGAGATCGCCTTGAGCGAGCGTGCAGTGCTCGGACCACTTCGTTCACCGAATGACGCGCTGCTGATTGTGATTGAGGGTGGTGGATGGCTTGCCCTTGCCGACGAACGTCAGCGCGTTGCGTCTGGTGAAGCGGTTGCACTTCCTGCCGCGGTTGAGCGCCTGATTGCGACCGACGGAGTTCCGCTACGAGCGATCCTTGTGGAATTCTCTTCGCCGCGCGTACTCGGATAGCGCGTACGCAAGGAGCGCAACCGCCGCAAGCGCTGCTGCGAAGAGGAGCGTTGCTCCGCTAACGAGCGGCACGTCAATTGGCTTCTCAAGGGTGACCCCAAATTGGAACGACCAGGTCCATGTAGGGAAAACACCTTGATAGACGTTGTGCACTCCCGTTGGAAGTGGAAGTGCTGACCAGTTCGGATACCAAATCAGCGCAACGGCCGCGATTGCACCGAGCGACCAGCGGAACAGCCGACGAGGATCGCGGATGTGGCGAAGAGACCACACCGCATATGCGGCAGGGATCAGAAGCACCACGCCGATCACTGGCCCTGGTGTTGCGAGCCCAGAGGAGAGGCAGACCTGACTCTCCGGATAGACATCAAGAACTCCTGCGGCGGCACACAAGAGAGGCGTTGCAGTCCAAAGCAGTGGCGCGGCAAGGATCAGTGCGGCGAGCCCACCCTGTGCCAGGCGAACCGCGCGCGTCGCTCCGTTTCGCAAGTCAGCGAGGAGAAGAGCGAGTGCGATCAGCGCGATTTGAGAAGACGGGAAGTAGTGATACTGAAACGCTGCGCGGTCAACTCGTGCCCATGGGAGCCACAGTGCAAAGAAGATGATGGCTGCGCTCGCAAGGCCCCAGCTCTTCTGGATCCACGCCTGACGTGCAAGCCATGCGGCGCCGGCGAGGCCGAGAACGCGCGAGGCAACATTTCCTCCGTTGTAGATTGCGCCGCTCCATCCGCCAGCCGCCGCAAAGCTCTCCTGGAAGAACCAGACGGGTTTCAGGTCAAACGGCCACGCCCACCACGGCGAGCTTGCGGCGTGCGCCACGCGGAGTGTGTCGTGGTACTGGTACATCGAGGTGGTGAGGTCAGCGAGTGTTCTCCCGTCGTTTCCAAGCGGCCAGCCTTCAACGATCTGGTTTCCCAGCGCCGCCCATGGGAGATAGCTGATCAGATAGACCGC
>CAXRAV010000012.1:0-26186 GCA_964228585.1 Candidatus Limnocylindrus sp.
TCGGGTGTTGCGCTCGCCGGAACTTCACCGCCCCATGCGGCGGATACGGCTGCGGGGTCAAGCCCAAGATGGCGCGCATACGTTCGAAGGAGCCCAAGAAGATAAACGCGCTCTGGCAGTGCCGCATGGTCCTCGCGCTCCATGGCGGCAAGGATGACTGGGCGGATCCGCAGTTCGGCTGCGACTGCATCAAAGGATAGCCCGCGGGCCTCGCGTGCTTCACGAAGCTTCGCTCCGATGCCAGGCGTCACGCTTGGTGGGAGTTCACTCGCCTCGTTCATTTGACTCACGATCCACGGCACTCGCCGCGCCACCGCCACGGTGCACCACACGCGCGTTTGATCCATCAAACGCACCAATGTAGCCGCCCGCCTCTAACTGATCGATGATTCTGGCTGCTCGGGCGTAACCAATGCGAAGTCGGCGTTGGAGAAGCGACGCAGACGCTCGGTCGTGCTCCTGGATCACTGCCACCGCTTCATCGAAAAGCCGATCGCGGTCGCTCTCGTCGGCAGCGCCAGCTGAAGCCCCACCCGTCTTTGGAGCGGATTCAACGATCTCATGCTGGTAGTCTGGAAGGCCCTGAGCTCGCCAGTGGTTCACAACACCTTCGATTTCCTGGTCTGATACGAACACACCCTGAAGCCGAATCGGCTTCGGTGCATCTGAAGGCTGGAAGAGCATGTCGCCGCGACCGATTAAGTCCTCGGCTCCAGGAGCATCAAGGACGGTGCGCGAATCAATCTGGCTCGCCATCGAGAATGCGATTCGGCTTGGGATGTTCGCTTTGATCAGACCAGTGACCACATTCACCGACGGCCGCTGTGTGGCGAGAACCAAATGAATACCGGTCGCCCGGGCCTTCTGCGCAATGCGCACGATCGGCTCTTCGGTGCTTCTACCATCTTGCATCATCAGATCGGCGAGCTCATCGATGATGACAACAATAAACGGGATGCGGTCATTCGTGTCAACGCGGCTTTCGTTATACGCCGCAATGTTGCGAGCGCCGGCTTCGGCAAAGAGCCGATATCGGTTCTCCATCTCAAGAACTGTCCATTGAAGTGCTGCCGATGCTTTCCCCGCTTCGGTGATCACTGGAACCAGAAGATGTGGCAGACCGTTGTAACCAGAGAGCTCGACGCGCTTCGGATCGATCAAGATGAGCCGCAACTCATCAGGTCGACAGCGGAAGAGAAGCGATGCAATGAGGGCATTGACCATCACGCTCTTTCCTGAGCCAGTGGCGCCAGCGATCAGCAGATGAGGCATCTTGGTGAGATCGGTTGCTCGTGCTGCCCCCGCCACATCACGTCCGAGAGCAAAGGTAAGCCCCTGGCTAGAGTCTGCGAATTCAACTTCCTCAAAAATGCTTTTGAGTCCAACAACATTACTGTCGCGGTTTGGGATCTCAATGCCAACAACGGAACGCCCAGGGATCGGCGCTTCAATTCGAATGGATCGCGCAGAGAGCGCCATTGCGAGATCGTCAGCGAGCGCTTCGATCTTACTCACCCGCACTGAAGCGTCTGGTTCCAGTTCATATTGGGTGACCACCGGCCCAGCGCTGATTCCCACAACCTGCGTCGCAATGCCGAAGCTCGCAAGTTTTGACACGATGATCTGACTGTTCGTCTCGTGATCCATCCCAGCTCCTGCGCGGATTGGGGCGTGTGTCGTGAGAATGTCCGTCTCTGGAAGTGAATACTCGCGCGCCCCTTCGAATGACGGGTGTGCAGCACGACCTTCAGACCGTGCAGACCGCCCGTCGCGCACGGTCGATCCCGCAGATTTTGCTGGAGCGAACGTTGACGAGAGCGGAGGCACAGGCGCTGGAACCGGGCGAGGGGCGTTCGAGCGTGTCGGCGCGTCGGCGAGCGGAGCGTCATCGCCTGCCTCATCCGCATCGTGTTCTCGCGCTCGCTGATCATTCGCTTCTCTGCTGTTCTCAGAGATGACCGAGGCAGTCGCACGTGTCGCGTCGCGATCGCGCTGAGCCTGCTCGCGACGCTCCGCAAGCTCCTCCACCCCGCGGGCGATTACTTCAGCGCTGGCGAGCGCTCCCGCCCTCGCCCCGCCGAAGATCGCTGCGAAGATCTTACGAACCGTGGACTCAGCGAGGATTAGGCAGATTGCAATGAGCAGTGCGCTCCACGCGGCAAGGCCGCCGATGGGCGTAAGGAGACTCGCGACACCGCCGCCTGCGATCGCTCCAATGATGCCGCCTCGACCAGGAAAGAGGATCTCAACGATCGCCAAGAGTGATGGAAGCGCAGCGATGGCAAGGAGTGCGCGGAGGGCATCGCGAGCAGACTTTTCACCGCTGCGTTCGTACCAGACACCGAACGCAATCAGCGCGGGTGGAAGCATCCAGCGGCCAGCCCCGAACCACGGAGCAAGAACGTCACGCAGTGCGTCAGCAAGGAGTCCGCGCCCTGGGAGGACCAGCCCAACTGCAAGCACCACGCCAGTCACTGCAAACGCTAAGAAGACGAGCGTGCGCGCCGCTGCCCCGCTGATCACTCTGCCTCCGCTGGTTCGAGTGCGGCGTCCGTTCCGTGCCACGTTAGACCTCGACGACGACCGGCACCACAAGGGGTCGTCGCCTCGTCTCTCGACTCAAAAATCTAGAGACTGCTTCGCTGAGCTGCGCCTTGATTAGGCCCGTCTCCGCGCTGCGATCGCTCTTATGCTGTATCGCTTTCAGTGCGATGTTGATCGTTGCTTCAACCAGCTTGTTGTCCTCATCGCCGTTGAGGAATCCCCGAGTCACGAGCACTGGGCGCCCGACTGGTTTACCCGACTGCGAATCAACCGTCGCAAAGATGACAACAATCCCGTCATCAGCGAGAGTGCGTCGGTCCCGAAGCACGATCTCGCTAATCTCTCCGACTGAAGACCCATCAACGAAGACCGCACCGTGAGCAACAGGTGTCGTGCGACGTGCGCTCCCGTCTGCAAAGAACTCAATCGGCGTGCCATTGTCAATGATGAAGACATTTGACGCACTGACGCCCATCTGCGTTGCGAGCCGTCCGTGCGCAACCTGCATTCGCATCTCTCCATGCATTGGCACGAAATGTCGCGGCTTTGTTAGCGCAAGCATCATCTTCAGCTCCTCCTGCGAAGCATGTCCTGAGACGTGCACTTGGGCGATTGAGTGGTAGATCACGTTTGCACCAGACTTGAAGAGATTGTCAATCGTTCTCCCAACCGCCTCTTCATTGCCAGGGATTGGGGAGGCCGACACGATCACCGTATCGCCGTTCTGAATCTCTACGTTTCGATGTTCCCCGTTAGCCATCTTCGCGAGGCCCGCCATCGGTTCGCCTTGCGCGCCTGTAGTTGCAATGACCAGCGGCTCCTTGCTCCTCCGGCCTATCTCCTCTTTCGCAATTAGTGGCGTCGGGAAGGTGAGATATCCAAGATCCCGCGCGATCTTTACGTTTTGCTCCATAGATCTCCCGACAACCGCAACCTTGCGTCGGAACTCCCCCGCGGCATCAAGGACCTGCTGGATACGTGCAATATTTGAAGCAAACGTTGCAACGATTACGCGACCAGGCGCATCGCTGATGATGGACTTAAAGGCCTGACCTACTACCTGTTCACTTGGCGTGTAGCCTGGTGCTTCTGCTCGGGTGCTGTCTGAGATAAGTGCCAAGACTCCCTGTGCGCCGAGTCGCGCAAGGATCGCGAAGTCGGCTGCCTTCCCGTCCGCCGGCGTCTGATCAAACTTGAAGTCACCTGTGTGCACAATGGTTCCCACGGGCGTATGGATTGCGTACCCCATGGCGTCAGGGATTGAGTGCCCTACGCGGAACGGCTCTATCACGAACGGCCCAATCTCAATCTGATCACCCGGGTCAAGGGGACGAAGCGGATTTGCGGTCACCTTGTACTCCTTAAGCTTGTTGGCGAGAAGTCCTCGGGCAAGCGTGCTCGCGTACACGGGAACTCCTGGCAACTCAGGGAGAATGTGCGGCAGCGCGCCAACATGGTCTTCGTGTCCGTGTGTGATGAGGACCGCCTTGACTGCGCTCTTTCGCTCGCGCAGGTAAGTGATGTCGGGAATGATGATGTCTACGCCAAGCGTGGTTTCGTCAGGGAAGGCGAGTCCGCAATCGACGAGGATGATCGTCTCCTGGTACTCGTAGAGGTAGAGGTTTTTTCCGATCTCCCCCATCCCGCCAAGCGGGATGAGACGGAGTGGTGGTCCGCTTGGAGTTGCGCGGTCCGGGCGCTGTCCTTGCACAGTGCGCTGTCCGGTTGGCCGTGCCGCTGCAGCTCGTCGAGGCTGTGGCTGCCCCTGCAGTCGCCCGTGGGGCCTTCCCTGTGGGCGCGCCGGAAGACGCTTCCCCGAAGTCCCGGAGTCACGTTGTCTCATTCGGCCTCACTCTCAAAGAGGCGGAGCTGCGCCAGCTCCGCAGTAGGGTCTTGCTGCAACAGCCTATCCTCCCCCGCTTCTCCGCGAGCGGTGGCCCACCGAGCTCGTGCCGCTGGGAGTTCACGGACCAGCGAACCCATGTCCCGTTCAAGCGTTGGGCGCAGGGCACCATTGTGGAGAGCCGCTGCTGGGTGGTAAAGCGGGAAGAGGGTCGCGCCGAGCGGAAGCCCCACTCCGCCCTCCAGTGGGCTCCCGTGAACTGCGGAGATCTTCGCGTCTGGGGCGAAGGTGCGTAAGGCGTGACGGCCAAGCGGAGCGACCACCACGGGGTTCAAAAGAGCAAGTTGGCGCTCTAGGAACGGTGCACAGGCGGCGATCTCCTCGGGTGCTGGGTCACGGTTCTCGGGTGGGCGGCACTTCACCACATTCAGGACGAATACGTCCTCTCGCGTACGCCCAGTGAGCCCGAGGAGGAGATCGAGAAGCTTTCCGGCTGCCCCGACGAACGGTCGGCCCACCGCATCTTCACTCGCTCCAGGGGCCTCTCCAACAAAGAGCAGCTCGGCGTTTGCACTCCCCTCACCAGGGACGCTGTGCGTTCGCGATGAACCGAGGGGGCAGACCCGACAGGATTCAATCTCCTCCGCGAGCGCGGCGAGCGCCGCCGCTCGCCCGTCAAGCACGTGGCGCGCTTCCCCAGAGCAAATGGCGCTGAACCAGCAGTTCGGCGATTTGTACCGCATTCGTCGCGGCACCTTTACGGACGTTATCGCTTACGACCCAGAAAGCGAGCCCATGCTCGACGCTTGCATCAACGCGCACACGTCCAACGAAGATTCCGTCACTCCCTGTTGAGGTTGCAGCGAGCGGATAGGTGTGGGATGCTGGATCATCTTGTACAAAGACACCTTCTGTCTGTGCAAAGACTGTCCTTGCACGGACAGGAGTGATCGCTCGCTCCAATTCAACGTGCACAGCTTCCGAATGGCTGACCTCGACTGGGATGCGCACTGCTGTCGCACTGATGCGCAGCGCTGGCAGGCCCAAGATCTTGCGGCTTTCGCGCACCACTTTCTGCTCTTCTTTCGTGGAGCCATCATCAAGGAAGACATCGATCGCGGGGATTGGGCTGAGGACGACCGGGTGTGGATAGATGGTTGAAACAGGCTGCTTCCCTGCCACCACAGCGGCGCGCTGTTGTACCAGATCGTCAACGGCCTCCGCGCCGGCACCAGAAACGGCTTGATACGTTGCGACCACCACGCGTCGAAGGCCCGCCTCTTCATGGAGCGCCTTTAGTAGTGGCGCGAGCTGCATCGTTGAGCAGTTCGGATTGGCAATGATTCCGTGGTGTCGACTGAGTGCCTCGGGATTCACCTGCGAGACCACGAGGGGCACCGATGGGTCCATGCGCCATGCGTTCGAGTTATCTACGACCGTACATCCCCGTGCCGCTGCTTCAGGGGCGAGCTTCAAGCTCACGTCAGCCCCTGCGCTAAAGAGCGCAATGTCGACGCCAACAAAGGCATCTGGAGTGGCCTCTTGAACGGGAACTTGCGCTCCACGGAAAGAGACGCTCCTCCCTCCTCCAGACGCAGCCAGCGGCAGAAGTGTTCGAACCGGGAAGCTTCGCTCTTCAAGGACGCTGATCATCGTGCGGCCAACAAGCCCCGTCGCACCAACTACAGCAACAACGTACCCGTCGCTTCCCGTGCTGGCTGCCCGCGCGTTGTTGCTATCCATGCCGCGAGTATAACGAACGACCCGCCGCTTTGGCGACGGGTCGTTCAAGCCAATAAAAGTTTGGGGCTGGCCTGACGAGCGCTATTCGCGTGGCGCAGCCTTGTGGCGCTGCATGGCCGCTCGTCGGGAGAGGTTTACACGACCTTGTCGATCGACCTCCATGACAACCACCATGATCTCATCGCCAACGGCAACCTCGTCTTCAACCGTATTGACTCGGTAGTCAGCGAGTTCGCCGATGCGGACGAGCCCCTCCTTCCCAGGAAGGATTTCAACAAAACAGCCGAAGCCCATAATGCGGGTCACCTTGCCCATGTACAAAGCGCCCACCTCGACCTCTTTAGTGATGCCATTGATAGCATCGAGTGCGCGTTTGGTGCGCTCTGGGTCGCTCGAAGCGATCTGTACGGTTCCATCATCTTCGACATTGATGTTGACCTGGAAATCATCTTGCAGCTTGCGAATCACTGCTCCGCCCTTGCCGATGATGTCACGAATCTTCTCAGGATTGATCTTGATGGTGGTGATTCGCGGGGCAAAATCTGAAAGTTCTGGTCGCGCCGTTGAGATCACCGCATCCATCTTGTCCAGGATCTCAAGTCGCGCGGCAAGCGCATCCTTTAGTCCTGTTCGAATGATCTTTCCTGTGATTCCCTGGATCTTGATGTCCATTTGCAAGGCTGAGATTCCCTCACGGGTCCCCGTCACCTTGAAGTCCATGTCGCCGAAGGCGTCTTCTTTCCCAAGAATGTCGGTAAGGACCACAAACTCGCCATCTGGTTCAGACATCAGACCCATTGCCGCACCAGCAACTGCGGCCTTGATCGGTACGCCCGCATCAAGCAACGCCAAGCTCGAACCACACGTGGAGGCCATCGAGGTGGAACCATTTGAGGTTACGCACTCTGAGACCACGCGAATTGTGTATGGAAACTCTTCCGCGGATGGAAGAACTGGGATGAGCGCTCGCTCAGCGAGTGCACCGTGTCCAATCTCTCGTCGCCCAGGTCCACGCATCGGCTTGTTCTCACCCGTGCTGTACGGCGGCATGTTGTAGTGATGCAAATATCGCTTCGTTGCAACCGGCGAGATCGTATCCAGGCGTTGTGCCTGGGCAATCGGACCGAGCGTTGCAATGCTGAGCGCCTGCGTCTCACCACGCGTGAAGAGGCCCGTGCCGTGGGCACGTGGCAGGAGTCCAACCTCAACGGTGATCGGGCGGATCTCATCCACCTTTCGCCCGTCGACGCGAATGCCTTCCTTCATGGTGAGCGCTCGAGCAGTCTTTTTGTGCATGTAGCCGAATAGGTTCTTGCCGAGACGTGCCTTGCGGCGTGCCGTTTCCAGGAGCGCCTTCGGATCACCCTTTCCGCTTCGGGCCGCACGGATCGAGTCACTGATCCCCTCCTTGACCGTGGTGAGTCGTTGAGGGAGCTCGGCGGCGAGGAGGAGCAGTAGCTCGGCGGTTGCCTCTGCATCGGTCCCTGCGCGGTGTGTTGGGACTGTCGCTACGCCGTAGATGCGCGCCAGATCACCGAGCTTGAATGACTCGCTCTCTGGGTACGCCTCTCGGAAGAGGACAAACGTATCCAGGTACTGCCCCTGCTCCGTGGCGAAACTGCGGCCCTTGCCGAGCGCTTCGTCGAGGAACGAGACATCAAAGCCCAAGTTGTGACCAACAAGGATTGCTCCCTTTGCGAAGTCGGCGAACTTTTCTGCCGCCTCTTTTGGCGTGATGCCCTTCTTCAGGTCAGCCGTGGTGATGCCGTGCATCTGCGCGCCGACGATTGGATTGCCGGCATTGACGAGCGTGCTCCAACGGTCGGTGATCTTGCCACCCTTGATCTTCACGGCAGCAACCTCAACGAGATCTGAAAGCTTCGAATCAAGTCCCGTGGTCTCGGTGTCAACCACGACAAATGTACCGCCGTTTGCAGCGGCCTCTGCGAAGGTGAGGACACTATCTACGCCAGGCTCAATGTATGGAACGCGCTTCGCCTTCCCTACCTTTGCGCGGAGCTGCTCCTGAAGGGAGATCAGCGCCTTGATGGCATCGTGACCGAACTCGATCGCCTCGGCCATTTTCGCTTCGTTGATCAGATTCGCGCCAGCTTCGACCATCATGATCGCGTCAGCTGTTCCCGAGACTACAAGGTCGAGATCGCTCGTCTCGAGCTGCTCAAAGGTTGGGTTCAAGATGAACTTGTCGTCGACAAGGCCAACGCGAACAGCACCAATTGGCCCAAGGAAAGGAATCTCCGAGATTGTGAGCGCCGCTGATGCAGCGATCGTCCCGAGGATATCCGGATCGTTCTCCTGATCCGCGCTCAGTACCGTGATGACCACCTGGACGTCGTCCTTGTAGCCCTCAGGGAAGAGTGGGCGGATCGGTCGGTCGGTAAGTCGAGCAGAGAGCGTCGCGTTCTCTGAAGCCTTCCCTTCGCGCTTGATGTAACCGCCCGGGATTTTCCCCGCCGCATACATGCGCTCTTCAAATTCAATCGTGAGTGGGAAGAAGTCGAGACCTGGTCGTGGGTCGCTTCGATTTGCGGTGCCGAGGACGACCGTGTCGCCGTATCGAACCGTTACAGCGCCGCCTGCAAGGCGTGCAATTCGTCCCGTCTCAATGGTGAGTGTCTGACCGCCAAACTCGGCGGATACGGTTGTGATTTCCATGTTGCTCCTCTTCAGGCCGCGCCCATATGGCACCCGGCCAATTTAGTTGCTCAGCGGTGCTGAGCGGGGGTTAGCGACGAAGGCCGAGCTTCTCGGTGAGTGCGGCGTGCCGAGCCACATCCTCCCGTCGTAGGAAAGTTAGCAGGCGGCGTCGCTGGCCGACCAGCTTCAAGAGCCCGCGGCGCGAGTGATTGTCCTGCTTGAAAGTCTGAAGGTGCCCAGTGAGCCCCTCAATGCGCTCCGTGAGGAGTGCGATTTGGACCTCGGCAGAGCCGGTGTCCTGAGCGTGTCGCCCATTTGCAGCGACGATTCGCTCGGTCGTTGTCTTATCTAGTGGCAAGGTCTCTCTCTCCTGTCTGGGGGCTTCAGGGCCCACCCGTCTCAATTCAAACCTTTTGGATGATCCGAGCGTAGCAATCAGCGCCCACTCCGTCCAGCGAGCCGCCTCAGCAGGGCTGCGCGCAGCCGAGTGGCCCCCTCAGGAAGTCGATCGACGGCAGTGCGGTCAAGGCTAAGCGTCTGCTCCGCAGGGTCAAAGCGAGCCTGGGCAACCCGCCCCGTGAGGGGCAGTCGGCCACTTCGGTGGGCCGCAACGCCGATCCGGATCTCGTACTCCCCTGCTGGTGGGAGGGCGAAGCCCTCCCCTTCAACCTGCAGATCGAAGCTCCCGGGAATGCGCTGGACCGTGATCGCATGCGGTCGGCCGAGTGCCCGAGCGGCTCTGGAGAGCTCCCCAGACGCGATCGCTGCCCGAATCGCGGTGCTCCGAATAGGAGCCCCATCTGCGCGCGCCTCCGCAACTGGGTGCACTTGAATTCCCCGACTAGCCCCCCAGGAGCGAATCCTCTCGAGACGCCCCTCTCTACCGCGCCCAAGGGCACTCTCCGGCGAGAGCACAACACTCCGCGCCCCCGTTGCAGCGACCAGACGTGCAAGGAAGGGCTCCCACTCCGTGTCGCGCATCTCCGCGTCGAACGGAAGATCGCACCACCGCTCAACGCCTGCGGATGCGAATCGCATCTCAAACTCGGTGGGATCAAGAAGCCGGAGTGGCGCAACACCGCGGAGGAGACGATCGGGGTGCGGATCAAATCCGATGTGGATTCGATGAAGCCCCGCGGACGCCGCGAGCCGCTCGGCAGCGGCCAGGATCCGTTGATGTCCCCGATGTAAGCCGTCGAAGATCCCAATGGTGAGGACTGCGCCATCCTCTCGTGCGTCCGCGAGCGATGCACCTTCAAGCGCCTCCCATCCGTAGAGGGATGTTTCGCTCATCGCCTGATTAGAACTCACCCTGCCTCCACTGGATGCCGTCTCCCTGGTGGCGTGGCGTTGGGGGTAATGAAGACGCGCTCCGGCTGCACACCAGATTCTGTCCGCCGCCCAAGGGCAGCGAGTTGGTCTTCAACCATGAGGCGAATCTGCTCGCCTGTCTGGATGCTATCTACGACGCTCCCACACAGTTGCGCCGAGATAGCGGCACCGTCGCGCAAGAGAAGCGTTGCCGCTTCGTTGAGATCAATGCGAGGAATAGATTCGATTCCCGCGTCGAGTGGCAAGAGTAGATCAGAGAATCGCCCCGCAAGCGCCGCCTCAGCGATAGCGGACATTGAGTGTGCCTGCGCAACGTTGAACGGGCCAGAACCGATCCTTCGCAGCGCAACGAGGTGCGCACCACTCCCAACTCCCGCGCCAAGATCGCGGGCAATCGCACGAATATAGGTCCCTGAGCTCACATCAAGCTGAGCGCCCATCAGCGGTTCGTCTGGATGACTCTCATCCCATGACGTCACCTCAAAGCGAGTGATCTCAATGGAGCGAGGAGCGAGATTGAGCACCTCTCCCGCACGTGCGCGTTCGTAGGCACGCACGCCGTCACTGCGTTTCGCAGAGTGACTCGGTGGAACCTGTTCGAGCGCGCCACGAAAGCGAGGGAGCAACGCTTCGACCTGGTCACGCGTCGCTCGAATCGTCGCTCCCCTGATCAGTTCGCCGTCAAGATCGTCAGTCGTGGTAGCGCCCGCAAAGGAGAATGTGGCCTCGTAACGTTTCGCTCCTCCCTGATGCAGGGCGGCGAGGCGTGTTGCGCGCCCAAGGACGAGGACTAGAAGACCGGTAGCAAACGGATCAAGTGTGCCGCCGTGACCGATTCGCGGCTGGCCGGCGATGCGACGCACCTTCGCCACCACATCGTGACTCGTGGGCCCATTCGCCTTGTCAACGAGTAGAATTCCGTCGATGCCAGGGGTACTTGGGCGTCGACGTGCCATCGCTAGGACTCGGAGCCGCGCCCCGTACGAAGTGAGCTGACAGCGCGAAGGGTCGCAGCAACCGCTTCGTCAATCGGGGCCGAAATACTCGCGCCGGCCGCTCGCGCATGCCCGCCGCCCCCAAAGAGTGCGGCGATCTTGGTGGCATCGAGACCCTGCTCCTTTGTTCTGATCGAGAGGCGCGTCGCGTCAGTCCCCTCTTCCTTGAAGAGGAGTGCGACATCCGCCTCACTTATCTGAGCGAGCGTGTCGACGATCCCTTCAGTCTCCTCTGGCTGGGCGTTGGTCAACTGTATGTCTGAGTTCAAGACAGCGGCCCAAACGGTTGATCCGCTATCTGAGGTTTCAAGGCGATCGAGTACGCGCGCGTGGAGTCGCACCTGTGTCGCTGGTTTGGAGCGATAGAGGCGCCGGGAGATCTCACTGATCGGAGCTCCAGCTTCGAGGAGTAGAGCCGCGACCTGCAGTGTCCGTGGGGTTGTGTTGCTGTGCTGGAAGGTTGCGGTGTCCATGATGATTCCTGCGGCGAGTGTGGCGGCGAGACGACCCTCCTCGGCAGTGAGATCAGATCCGAGCTCAATAGCGATCAGCGCGACCATCTCGCAAGTTGCAGCAGCCGTTGGGTCGATCCACTGCAGCGGAGAGGTGCTGTTGTTCGAAACGTGGTGGTCGATAGTTGCTCGCGTCACGCTACTTGGCAGCGCTTCCATGATTGCGCCTGCCCAGCCAGCACGGCGTGCCTCGCCACAGTCAACGAGAATTACAGCATCGGGGGTCCACTCTGGCGGCGACGTGTGAACACGATCGATCATCGGAATCACGTCATAGACCTTCGCCGGAGCGTCGGCACAGAAGACGGCAACCTCCACTCCTCGCTGCGTCAGAATCGACTGGAGCCCTAACGCCGCTCCGAGCGCATCTGCGTCAGGCCGTTCATGAGGGATAACCCAGACCCGCTTTGCGGTTTGCAGCAGTTGCAGCAGTTCGGTTGGCACAGCAGCGCTCGCCTCCACGTGAAGAGTCGAAGTTCGACCGGGCAGCGTCATGATCCATCCCCCGTGTGCCGCGGTGCGCCAGGGCTCGGGAGCGGGCTCAAACCTTCAAGCGGATCGTCACCTCGTTCAATGCTTCCGAGCAGTTGCTGAATTCGGCTGCCCCGCTCGCCCGCCGCATCGAGCTCAAAATGCAACGCTGGAACGCGCCGAATGCGGAGGCCTTTTGAGATGACCGTGCGCAAATACGGCGTTGCACTTCGCAGCGCCGCCAGCGAGGCAGCACGCTGCTCCTCCGTACCAATCGTGCTGATGAACACCTTTGCGTGGCGTAGATCGGGCGATGTCTCAACGCCAACAACCGTTACGAAGCCTAAACGCGGATCGCTAAGGGAACGAGAGATATGCGTGCTGATCTCTTCCCGAAGAAGTTCGTCGACCCGCGGCATTCTCTCTGTCATCACAGCGCCCTACGAGTCGACTGCTCCCCAACGATCTCCAAAATGTCCCCTTCCTGGACAGTGATCGTTGGCCCGAGACCAATGCCGCACTCTTGACCCTCTTTCACCTCACGCACATCATCGCGGAATCTTCGTAGTGACTCCACAACGTCTGTCGCCACCGCCGTTCCGCCACGCATCAAGCGAACCTTGGATCCACGCGTTACCCTTCCCTCGCGGACGACGCAACCAGCAATCACAACGCCCTTCCCTGGGAAGATCTGCTTCACCTCCGCACGACCTTCAACGACCTCCGACTTCTCAGGGTCGAGCATCCCCTCGATTGCCGCCTTCATATCGTCGGCGAGTTCATAAATAATCTCGTAGAGCCTGACATCCACCTTTTCGGTATCCGCCATGCGGCGAGCTCCTGGGGTGAGCGTGGTGGTGAAGCCGAGGACAATCGCATCAGAGGCCGACGCGAGCAGGATGTCGTTTTCGGTGATCTCACCGGCGGCCGACATGAGCACATTGATGCGCACCTCATCGCTCTGCAACTTCTCAAGTTGGTGCTCAATAGCGCCAAGTGAGCCGGCCACGTCTGACTTCAAGATGACACGGACCTCTTTCCCGGCTCCTGACTGGATGCGTCGATAGAGCTCCTCCATAGTCGCTCTGCCACCGCCGTCGCGCGCAGCTGTCGCTTCGTTCTTGGCGGTTTCAGCGAGGTCCCGTGCCTCCCGTTCATCTGCGGCGACTCGGAAGATGTCCCCGCTAGAGGGGACCTCGGGGAGGCCAGAGATGACGACAGCAGTGGACGGACCGGAGCTTTTTACACGTGCGCCGTCTGTGGTTTCGAGCGAACGAACCTTCCCAGAAATCGCCCCTGCAACAACGGCATCACCGATCCGAAGGGTCCCAGTTTGGACGATCACCGTTGCGATTGGACCACGCCCCTTATCGCGTTGCGCTTCGATCACCGTACCAATTGCAGGTCGTGACGGATCCGCCTTGTAGTCGCCAAGGTCCGCCACGAGTAGGATCATGTCCAGCAAATCGTCAAGGCCGACCCCCGTCTTGGCCGAGACTGCGACGAGCGGAACATCACCGCCGTACGCCTCAACGAGTACGTTCGCTTCGGCAAGTTCGCTCTTCACTCGTTCTGGATTCGCGTCCGGCTTGTCCACCTTGTTCATTGCAACGATGATCGGCACGTTTGCCGCGCGGGCGTGGCTGATCGCCTCTTTCGTCTGGGGCATCACCCCGTCATCGGCGGCGACCACAATGATTGCAATGTCTGTGACGCGTGCGCCGCGGGCGCGCATCGCCGTGAATGCCTCATGCCCAGGCGTATCAAGGAAGAGGATGCTTCGATCCCCGCGCTTCACCAGACTCGCGCCGAGGTGCTGAGTGATTCCACCGCGCTCCCCCGCTGCAACGGTTGTCTTTCGTAGCGCGTCCAGGAGGCTCGTCTTGCCGTGATCCACGTGCCCCATGACAGTAACGATCGGTGCTCGCGGCTCAAGCGTTGCGGTTGCCGACTCTTCGAAGAAGATCTGTTTGGTTGCCGCCGGCGGAGCCTCTGGTGCCTCTGCGGGAGCCTCCTCGATCTCTTCAGGTTCTGGCTCTGCCACGTTGAATCCAAGCTCTGTTGCAATCAACGCGGCCGTTTCGCGATCAATTCCTTGGTTCATGGTGGCAAAGACCCCACTGCGAATTAGGGGGTTGATGATGTCGGCTGGGTTGACCCGGAGGATCTGTGCAAGTTCGCCAACAGTCATAGATGGTGGCAGCACCAGAATCCCTGTTTCATGAACCTGTAGCGGCTTGGGCGGCCGCGGTTCAGGGTTTGCGCGGTCAGGACGCACGGGTCGCACGCTCCTTCTCTGCTTCGTCATGCTCCCCTCCTCTCGCTCCAACTCTCGATCCAGGCGCGACGCGCCTGATCAATCACGTCAACCTCTTCATCGCTTGCTGGGCCACGCAGGCCCTGTCGGATCGCTGCGTGAAGGCCAGCTTCATGCGAACCGCCGCACAGCCATACTCCGCGTCCGCCACGCTCTCCAATCCGGATTGCGCCGTCCCCCTGCCGACTAACTCGCAGCAACTCCTTCATGGCAAAGCGCCGCTTGCAAAGCACGCATGTGCGCTCCACCGCTCTGCGCGTACCTATGCCTCACCCTCTACCGATACCGCTTCAGCACCTTCCGGAGCAGCAACTGCTAGGCTGCCGGTTCCGTCACTTGCGATATCAATGCGGTAGCCAGTTAGGCGTGCAGCGAGCCGGGCATTCTGTCCTTCACGGCCGATCGCCAGTGAGAGCGCATGCTCTGGAACGGTGACGACTGCAGACTTTGCGTTCTCGTCAACAACAACAGAGACCACGGGGGCTGGTGAAAGCGCTCGGCCAATCATCTCTGCCGGATCGTCGGTATAGGCGATGATGTCAATTTTCTCTCCACCGAGCTCCTCGACCACGGCTTGTACGCGAGCGCCACGTTGACCGACGACAGTGCCAACAGGGTCAAGCCCAACCTGGTGACTGTTCACGATGACCTTGGCGCGGTGACCAGCTTCACGTGCGATTGAGGTGATCTCAACCAAACCCGAACTAAGTTCCGGAACTTCAAGCTCAAAGAGTTTCTTCACAAAGTTCTTATGCGATCGCGTGAGCAGGATCTCCGGGCCGCGCACGGTGGTGCGAACCTCAAGAAGCAGTGCCTTTACATTCTCTCCAATCCGGAACGTGTCGAGCGGCGATAGCTCCGTGGATGGGAGGTACGCTTCTGCCCGCCCAACGTCAAGGACCAGGTTCCTGCGGTCCACGCGCATGACAACACCAGTGAGAATCTCTCCTTCGCGTTCGGCGAACGATCGCATCACCTGTTCACGCTGGATCTGCACGAGTCGCGCTTGCAGGGTTTGCCGAGCCTGTGCGGCCACGATTCGCCCCATCTCTGGACTCATCTCTTCAGTTTCAATGAGCTCGCCAAGCGCGGCCTCTGGGTGGGTCGCCTGTGCCTGCTCGAGCGTCCATTCGGCCCCAGGTGTGATGACCTCCTCTACGACACGACGGGCACGGAAGACGCGCATGGAACCCGTCTCTGGGTCGAGCCGGACATGGATATCTGCCGCACCGTGTCGGCGATTGAGGGCCGCAGCATAAGACTCTTCTGCCGCCTGTAACACGCTCTCGCGATCAATTCCACGTTCAGCACCCAACTGGACGAGGGCGCCAACAAGCTCCTTGCTCATTTCTGCCTCCCTTCTCGCTTGGCAGCCCCGATAAAAAAAGACGCGGGGGTCACCCACGTCTCTCGTCCGGCGGCCGTTATTGGGTCAATGATAGCACGCCTCCCGCGAGGCTCAAGCCGTGCGATCGGCCACGAGGCGGGCCCGCAGCGCCGCGACTGGGGTGTCGCGTAGGGCGCTAGCGGGCCGGGTAGTGCTCGGCGACGTAGCGGTCGAGGATCTCCGTGAACTCCGCAACGATCCGTTCGCCTCGTAGCGTTGTCAGCAGCGCACCGTCCTTGAAAACGGGGGCAACTGGCTCCTCGAAGGTCCCAGGAAGGCTTATTCCAAGATTCGCGTGTTTGGACTCCCCCGGTCCGTTGACCACACACCCCATGACTGCCACTTCCATCGCCTCGACGCCAGGGTGTCGATCGCGCCACACAGGCATTTGCGATTTCAGATAGTTCTGGATCTGCTGGGCCATCTCTTGGAAGAAGACACTGGTAGTTCGCCCGCAACCGGGGCATGAGGTCACCTGCGGCGAGAAGGCACGCAGCCCGAGCGACTGCAGGAGTTGCTGGGCCACCTCAACCTCAAGCGCTCGATCGCCGCCAGGCTCTGGGGTGAGCGAGACCCGAATAGTGTCCCCGATCCCTTCGTTCAGGAGTATCGCGAGCGCAGACGAGGTGGCGACGATCCCCTTCATCCCCATCCCCGCTTCGGTGAGGCCGAGGTGGAGCGCGTAATCACACCGAGAGGCGAGCTCTCGGTACGCATCGATTAGATCACGAACGCTTGATGTCTTTGCCGAGAGCAGGATGCGCTCATGTGGCGCACCAGTCTCTTCTGCAAGCTCCGCGGACTGAAGCGCGCTTCGCACGATGGCCTCAATCGTTACGGCTCGCGCACTCTGTGGAGCCTTTGAGTTTGCATTCTCCTCCATCAACCGAGTCAGCAGATCCTGGTCAAGTGAACCCCAATTCACACCAATTCGGATAGGTTTCGCATGATCATTGGCAATCTTGACAATGGTTTGGAAGTTCTCATCGCGACGTTTGGTACCAACATTTCCTGGATTGATTCGATACTTCGCTAGTGCAGCAGCGGTTGCAGGGTAAGCGGCCAAGAGCTTGTGACCGTTGTAGTGGAAGTCACCAACAATCGGTACGGTCACCCCCTCGTCGGCAAGCCTGCGCACGATCTCAGGAACCGCTGCTGCCGCCTCTTCGTTATTCACGGTGACCCGAACGATTTGACTGCCTGCGCCCGCGAGGTGAGCAACCTGCGCCGCCGTAGCAGCCGCATCCGCAGTGTCCGTATTTGTCATTGACTGCACTACGATGGGGTGTGCGGAGCCAACCAGTACACCGCCTATGCTCACGGAGGGTGTTGGTCGACGCGTTGGTCGAAGCAGATCTGGACGATCAGCGGCGGGGCGTGGGACAACAGGGAGGTCACGACTCATCATGCGCCTCCGCCAAAGACCATTGCGAAGTCGCCAAGCGTGATCCAGAAGAAGAGAAGCAGCATTGCGAGCGCCCCCGCCGTGACGAGTGCCTGCTCGACCTTCCTGCCGAGCTCTCCGCCAAGCGCGCGACGAAGGAGGAGAGCCGCGACTCGACCGCCGTCAAGCGGTGGGATCGGGAGGAGGTTCAGAATTGCAAGATTCGCGGAGAGGAGGGCGGCAATCTGAAGGAGCCCGCTGAATCCGAGTCGCTCAGCTGCTCCGGCAACGCCAACGGCAATTCCAACCGGTCCCGAAAGCGCTGGGCTATCTTCGGCACTGCGAAATGGTGCACTAAAGAGATCGGCGAGTCCGCCGATGATTGCTCCTCCCGCTTCTATGGTTCGCTCTGCCGCAAGGCGAACAACATCAATGACTGGTCGTTCAAGCGAGCCGGCTGGAAGAAGGTCAGCGATAGTGATTCCTAGCACTCCTTGGTCGGCCGCCTCTTCAATGGTGCGCAGCCGAATTGTGATATCACGAGGGACGTTGGCGCTGCTCAGGACCGTGAGCTGCACATCTGAACCCGCCGCCTCGCGCAGTCTTGCGAGCGGAGTTTCGAATCGATCAAACGGAGCGCCATTGAGTGAAGAGATGCGTTCCCCTGGCAAAATTCCAGCGTTCGCGGCTGGCGATCCCGGCTGCACATCGGCCAGGAGGATCTCTCCACGCTCAGCCAGTGGGCCTGCGAGTACCAACATGAGGGCGAATGCAACGAGTAGATTGACGACAACGCCCGCAAGCATGACAAGCACTTTCGACGTGAGTGAAGCGCGTTCCCAACCGTCAGGCTCGTTACTCCCTTCAGCAGCACCCGCCATGCGCACAAAGCCACCAAATGGAAGTGCGTTCAGCGTGAGGAGAGTGCGGGCCCCGCGGTGCAGCACCGCAACCCGCGGAGGAAAGCCGATGCCAAATTCCTCCACGGCGATCCCCCTGCGACGAGCCATGGCGAGATGCCCCAGCTCGTGAACCACGATCAGCGGGACGACCAGAAGAAGAAGGACCAGAACTGGTCCCAGGACTCCGCCAACAAGAGCAAACAACTCAACCATCCGATCAGATTACGCCCGCTGCGCTTCGGATGCTCGGAGCCTTCGGAGCCCGCTCATACCGGGCGCCACTGCGCCGAGAAGGCTTGCACCTCATCCCTTAGGTCGCTGAGTGCCTCCACGCTCTCAGGGGCGGCACGTCCACCGAATCGACCGCACGCGTCGCGAAGGAGTGCGGGGATGCCGCCAAATGGGATCTCTCCTGAGGCAAATCTGGTGGTCGCGATGTCGTCGGCGACAATGAGCGCCGCCGGGGCCGCACCGCCCGCCTCCCCCGCCGCAAGCGCCACCGCAAGGCCGGGGAATCGTTGAAGATCAGGCTCTTCGAAGGTGAGTTCTCGCAAGTCAGCAAGGTTGATGGTGCGGCCTGGCTGCTCGCTGCGCTGGGGGTAGTTCATTGCGTAACTGATTGGCACGCGCATATCTGGCGCACCGACCTGCGCTTTCATCGATCCGTCAGTGAAGCTTATGGCGCCATGAAGGAGGCTCTGCGGATGTACCAGGATCGATATCCGATCCATCGGCGCTTCAAAGAGCCGATGCGCCTCAATCACTTCAAGTCCTTTGTTCACAAGAGATGCCGAGTCAATGGTGATCTTTCCACCCATTCTCCAGGTCGGATGCTTCAAGGCATCCTCAATTCTCGCGTTCGCGATGCGCGACGCATCCCACGTTCGAAAGGGCCCCCCACTCGCGGTCAGCCAGAAACGCTCGACTCGATCCACTGATTCGCCAGCAAGACACTGCCAGAGGGCCGAGTGTTCGCTGTCTACCGGCCGCAGGCGCTCAAGGACCGACGTGCCACGCTGTGCGGCGGCGCTGCGTGCGGCACCGATCACCAACTCCCCCCCTGCAACGATCGTCTCCTTGTTGGCGATCGCAACAGCCGCGCCAGCGTGTAGTGCATTGATCGTGGTGTGGAGGCCTACGATCCCCGTTGCAGCGGCAACGACAAGATCTGGTGCCACACCCAGGATTGCATCGCTCAGCTCCACGCCACTGAGCCCCACGAATCGCTTCGCACTCGGGTGGGCAGAAGCTAGCTCCTGTACTGCGTCGCTCTCGCGCCCAACAGCGTATGCAACAAGTTCGAAGCGGTCAGGTGCATCACGAAGAACCTGCAGCGTCTGTGTGCCGATAGATCCCGTCGCACCGATGATGGCGACCCGCTGTCGGTTCATCAGTTACCAGAGAGCAAGTACTGCGCAACTTCAAGCAGGATCGCAGCGAGGAGAGCAACTGGCGCTGCGAGAAGAAGACTGTCAATTCGATCCAACACGCCACCATGCCCTGGGATCAGGGTTGCCGAGTTCTTGATCCCGGCCGCGCGCTTAAAAAGCGACTCGGTGAGGTCGCCCGCTTCTGCGGCGACGGCAACAAGGAAACTCACCGGGAGTGCCCAGATTAATGGCGCATCTAGCCACGTTGCAGCGGCTGCGGCGCCAAGAGCCGTTGCGGTGAGGAGTCCTCCAATCAATCCCTCAACGCTCTTGCGCGGTGAGATGAGTGGCGCAAGCTTTCGCCTCCCCAGCCGTCGACCAATCAGGTACGCGCCCGTATCTGCGCTCCAAACCACCGTAAGTAGCCATGCAATCCATGGCGCGGGTGTGGTTCCACCAAGCAACCCGAAAAACGGTAGGAGTAGAAGTGGTGAGAGCCAGACGGCCGTTGCTACCGTGCCGAAGAGCGAGCGAGCGTACGGCCCGACGCTCCCGCGCTTGACGCGGAGCGCACGATTGAGCTGCAGTGCGATCAGCGCGAGCAGCGTGAGCACCCACCCGGCGACCGCTCCCACAGGGCTGAAGGCGACCATTGCGGCAAGGGGCACCATTAAGAGCGCCGCACTCCACGCAGCCGATGCGCCACCCGAAATTGAACCTACGATCTGCGCGCCTTCTCGTGTCGCGAGCACGATCAGGAGTGCGCTGAGAGGAAGGGTTCCATACGGCCAAATCAAGAGCCCAGCAGCGAATGGAAGGATGAAGAGCGAGCCGACTGCACGCGTTGCAAGACCGCTGCGCTGCCCGCTCATCGTCCAAACCGCCTGGTGCGCGCCGCATATGCACGCATGGCTGATTCCAAATCCGCTCCGCTGAAGTCGGGCCAGAGTCCGGGCCATGTCACGAGTTCGGTATACGCAGTCTGCCAGAGCAGGAAGTTGGAGAGTCGCTCTTCGCCACCGGTGCGAATCAAAAGATCCGGATCGGGCACACCGTTCGTGTATAACGCACTGCCGATCGTCTCTTCGTCGACCTTTTCGGCACTGATTCCTGACCGGACGATGGTACGAACCGCATCCACAAGCTCCGTACGCCCACCGTAGTTGAAAGCCACATGAAGCTGCATGGCGCGGCCAGCAGCGGTGGCATCACAGGCACGTTGAATCCGTTGCGCCGCGTCTACCGGGAGCTCCTCAAGGCGTCCGAGGAAATCAACGGCGATACCGTTACCCACAAGCGTTGAAGTCTCACGCTCTATTGTTTGGGCAAGCAGAGAGAAGAGCTGATTAACCTCGCGGTCGTCACGACTCCAATTCTCGCGACTGAATGCGTAGACAGTCAGGTGCTCAATGCCAAGCTCTGCGGCGCGGGTGATGACGCCTCGCAGCGTTTCGGTTCCTGCCGTATGACCGTCTAGTTCATCGCGTCCCTGAGCTCGAGCCCAGCGCCGATTCCCGTCCATGATGATGGCGACATGGCGCGGCAGGCCCTGTGCCGCCGGTCCGCGATGGACGAGCGGTGGAGCGTCAACCGGACGATCGACGCTACGTTCGGTCAACCTTCGAGGACCTCGCGCTCCTTGGCCGACGCCATGCGGTCGATCTCTGCAATCTTTGCGTCCGTCGCTTTCTGCAACGCTTCAAGCCTACGCCTAGCGTCATCTTCGCCAATCTCTTTTGACTTCTCGAGTTTCTTGATAGCCTCTTGCTCGTCACGACGTGCGTTGCGAACTTCAATGCGTGCCTCTTCGGTTCGCTTACCCATCTGCTTCACAAGATCCTTGCGGCGCTCTTCCGTCATGGATGGGACTCGAAGTCGGATGATGTTTCCATCAACCGCTGGGGTCATTCCGAGCTGGGCGGTGTTGAGCGCCTTCTCGATGGCCGGGATAGCGGTTGGGTCCCATGGCTGCACAACAAGAAGCGTGCTCTCTGGGACGCTAATACCAGCCATTTGATTCAATGGCGTCTTCGCACCGTAGTGGTCAACCGTTATGTGCTCTACAAGTGCCGCACTCGCTCGTCCCGTGCGAAAGCCTCCGAGATCTTTGCTGAACGCCTCGACGGCCCGAGCCATCCGCTCTTCGACCGTACCGCTCATCTGGTTCCCTCCTTGGAAATCATCGTGCCGACCTCTTCGCCGCGCACCGCCTTCAGCACATTCTCATGAGCATCAAGGTCAAAGACCACGATAGGAAGACCGTTCTCCATGCAGAGTGACACTGCCGCCGCGTCTAGCACCTTGAGGCCCTCTACGAGCACTCGGCCGTAGCTGATTGCTGGAATCCTGACCGCATCCGCGTGGACATGAGGATCCTTGTCATACACCCCATCGACCTTGGTTGCCTTGAGCATGACCTGGGCGCCAATTTCAACCGCGCGAAGCGCTGCTGCGGTGTCCGTGGTGAAATACGGGTTGCCAGTTCCAGCAACGAAAACCACCACACGACCCTTCTCAATGTGGCGGATGGCACGGCGGCGGATGTACGGCTCAGCGACCTCATTCATCTCAATCGCTGTCATCACGCGAGTCTCAACGCCTGCGCGCTCCAGGCCATCTTGTAGCGCCAACCCGTTCATCACGGTTGCCAGCATGCCGATGTGGTCTGCTGTGGCCCGCTCCATCCCGGTCGCGCTCGATGCGGTCATCCCCCGGAAGATGTTGCCGCCTCCCACTACAATCCCAACCTCCACGCCCAGGGCACGGACGCTCTTGACTTGCTCAGCAACGAATGAGAGAACTTTCGGATCGACGCCGTACTGCTGATCGCCGAGGAGTGCCTCCCCAGAGAGCTTCAGGAGAATGCGGGAGTAGCGCGGCGTTGGCGTCATGGCTGTGCCACGTGGCTCGCCATGGCGCGACTCAGAGCTCCTCGCCGAGTGCGTAGCGCACGAAGCGACGGACGCGAATGTTTTCGCCGATCGTTGCAACCGCGTTGGTGATCAACTGGCCAACCGTCTCCTCGCCATCACGGAACGGCTGATCAAGAAGGCACACCTCTTCAAACCACTTTCGGAGCTGACCCTCAACAATCTGCGTCCGAACCGACTCTGGCTTCTTGGCAAGCGCCTCATCCGCTTCCAGTTCCGCGCGTTTTGCGGCCAGCACATCCGCAGGAATCTGCTCCTGGCTGACGTACTTAGGGCTGAGGCCGGCGATCTGCATGCCGATGTCCTTCACAAGCTTCTGGAACTGCTCGTTACGCGCAACGAAATCTGTTTCGCAGTTGACTTCAAGCAAGACGCCGACGCGACCACCGGTGTGGATGTAGGAGGATACGAGCCCTTCACGTGCGTCACGACCGGCCTTCTTTGCAGCGGCGGCGAGCCCTGCCTCTCGAAGCGTCGTGACAGCCTTCTCAACGTCTCCACCAGCCTCTTCTAGCGCTCTCTTGCAATCCATGAAGCCAGCACCGGTTCGCTCGCGAAGATCCTTTACCGCTTCCGCGCTAATCGCCATGACGTACTCCTCTTCTTCGCTCTGCGTTATGCGTTTGGTGCGCTCTCGTCTCGGGCGACAGCTAGAGTTGGCTCCTCGTCAGGCGAGAAGCTCAACGTTCCGGCCGCACTCAGTGCAGCTACAAGGTCGTCCTGTGCTTCAGATGCCGCTTGGCTCTCTGGTGCCGCGGCGGCCGCAGCTGCAGCCTCTTGTGCCTCAAGCTCAGGGAGTCGAGCAGCACGTTCTGCCGCGCCCTCAATGACCGCGTCGGCGACCGCCTTGCAGATCAGCTTGATGCACTTAATCGCGTCGTCGTTGACTGGAATCGGATACTGCAGCTGATCTGGATTGACATTGGTGTCGGCAGTCCCAACAACCGGGATGCCAAGCTTGTTGGCCTCCACAGCGGCGAGGGTTTCGCGGCTCGGGTCAATCACGAAGACCATGCCAGGTGCACGGCGCATGCGGCGCATACCGCCAAGAACTCCGCGCAGCTTCTCAAGCTTGTCGCGAAGCTTCGCCGCCTCCTTCTTCGACATCAACTCGAATTCGCCAGCCTGTTCGCGTGCCTCAAGCTGCTCGAGAAGCGTCAGGCGCTTTCGAATCGTGCTGAAGTTCGTGAGCATTCCGCCGAGCCAGCGCTTGATGACGTACGGCTGACCAGCGCGCGTCGCCTCCTCAAGAATGGGGGCCTGCGCCTGCTTCTTGGTGCCAACGAAGAGGATCGTCTCGCCATTTGCGGCAGCTTCGCGAACTGCAACGAGTGCAGCCTCAAGATGCTTCGCACTCTTGGCAAGATCAAGGATATGAATGCCATTTCGCTGGGCATAAATGAAAGGCGCCATCTTTGGATTCCAGCGCCTGGTTTGATGCCCGAAGTGGGCGCCGACCTCCAGAAGTTCGCGCATCGTAACTGCGGCCATGGTTCTCCTCATCACGGTTATGCCACCGCGGGACGCCATCGCGACCCCGAGGGGCCACCGTTGCGAGGCGACATGCTCCGCGTGCGTATTCCCTGACCAAGGTCAAGGGCTCCCAATTGGGTGCCGGGTGATCCTACCACCCTCCTCCCACCTCGTCCCCCGCTCTGCTATTCCCCGCACGAGGCGGAGGCGGCGTTCCCCAGGTGGTCCAGCAACCAGAAGAAGATCAACGCGAGTCAGCCCCCTGATCGCTTCGCGCTGGCGGCGCAGTGCGGCGCGCTTCCTCTGGCCAAGGATCTCCGTTGGAGTGGCCTCCCCGACTCGTAGCCGAGCACGCACCTCAACCGCCACTAGACGGCCAGATTCGTCACGCGCAAGGATGTCTATCTCCAGCCCTGCGACGCGCAGGTTACGCGCCAGGATCTGCCAGCCAGCGTTTGCGAGCGCAGTTGCCGCCTCTCGTTCCGCGGCCGCTCCAATATCCGCCCGATGGTTGGACACAGTAAGAGACTCAGCGGTTGGGCGTACCGTTCGCGTATTCGCTAGGCGGAGCCTCCGCCGCTTCGAACGATTTGCGCCGCAACTGGGGCATATGTTCGTCGGTGATGTGGTGTTACGCCAAGCTCATCAAGAGCGGCAAGATGGAGCGGTGCGGGATATCCAGAATTCGAGTCCCATCCATAGCCTGGATATCGCTCGGCAAGCCGCACCATCAACTGATCACGAAGCACCTTTGCAACAATGGACGCGCAGGCAATCGAATAGACGCTGGTGTCCCCCTTGATAATGGTTTCGTGTGGGCCGATGAGCGCACTCAGTTCGCGCGCAGGTGATCCGTCGACAAGCGCAAACTCAACTGGTCGACCGAGGCGGCGTTCAAGCGCGTGGACCGCCCGTTGCATGGCAAGGTGGGATGCAGCACGTGGATTGAATCGTTCAACCTCTCGCGCCGAAGCAGCACCTAGCCCATAGGAAACCGCTGCGCGCCGAATGATCGGATCAAGGTGTTCACGCTGATTGCGTGACAGGGCTTTAGAGTCACGAACGCCGCTAATGAGCTCGCCGTCTGGCATCAGGATTGCGCACGCAACAACAGGACCAGCGAGTGGGGCGAGCCCAACTTCGTCAATGCCAATAACGGCACGAGCAGGTGAACCGTGGTGAATCTCTCGCTCGCGTGTTGTTTGTCCGCGGCCACTGCTTGGCCGGGGAGAGGTCACGCCTTCGCCTGCTCCGAATCGTCTGCCGCGGTGGCTACCGCTGGCTCTTCTGCAGGCGCCTCTTCAGCGGCGGGTGTGATCTCCGCGGCCACGACAGGTTCAGCCTCTGCTGCTGCTGCTTCTACAGCAGGTGCAACCGGCTCTTCAGCGGCGACCGCAGCCTCTACGTCTGCTGATGGAGCTTCGGCGACAGCTACCTCTTCGGCAGCGGCCTCAACGACCGGCTCAACGTAGACAGGATTGAGGATCTCGCCAACCTCTGCGCGCTTTTCGCGGAGTGATGACTGCTTGCCGACGCGATCGCGAAGGAAGTAGAGCTGCGCACGATGGGATACTCCGTGGCGAACGATCTCAATCTTTTCAATGCGAGGGCTGTGCACCTTGAAGGTTCGCTCGACCCCTACACCCGATGCGATGCGTCTAACGGTGATTGTGAGTCCAAGTCCGCCGCCGCGTAGGCGCATGACCGTCCCTTCAAACACCTGGATGCGCTCTCGATTACCCTCGACCACTTTCGCCGACACCTTGACGGTGTCGCCGGTCTTGATCGGAGGCAGATCGCGCTTCATCTGCTCGTTCGTGAGCGTTCGGATCAAATCCATGGGTTCTCCGTGTTGGCTCAGCAGGATCCTGCTGGTGCGAAGCGGGAGGATAGCACAGGGGGGCGAACCCCTCCGCTACTCGCCCTTCCTGGGCGTCGGTGCCCCTTCAAGGAGGTCAGGGCGGCGGGAAGCGGTCCGCTGGCGTGCCTGTTCACCCCTCCAGGCCGCCACAGCAGCGTGATTACCCGAGAGGAGGATCTCAGGAACCGCCACCCCGCGGTATTCGGCTGGGCGAGTGTACTGCGGGTACTCAAGCAGGTTGGTTGAGAACGATTCTTCGGCAAGTGATGCGGTATCGATCGCGCCCGGGACAAGGCGGAGGAGCGCGTCGCAGAGGACGATGGCGGCAGGCTCCCCTCCGGAGAGGACAAAGTCGCCAATACTCAGCTCCAGATCAACGTACGCTCGCACACGTTGGTCGATCCCCTCGTAGCGACCACAGAGAATGATCAGGTGGCCAGCACCTGCAAGGGAGCGCACGCGTG
>CAXRAV010000013.1:0-4424 GCA_964228585.1 Candidatus Limnocylindrus sp.
CGACTCCTGCCTCACGGAGCACGGCGAGAAGCATAGGCGTCTTCTCCACCGAGATACGAGCGCTCTCGGCAACGCGAAGGAGGAATGGTCGAAGTTCGGTCGATCCTTCCGCATCTGCGAGCGCGCTCGATGCAACTTCTCGCGCAACGGTGAGGATCGTTCCCTCTGTGGGTGTTGCAACAGCGCTGTAGGCGTGAAGCACGCCAATCGAGAGTGCACTTGCGATCTCTGCCGCGCGAGCGCGCTTCCGCCCTCTGACCGCTTGGGGTAGTCCGCGGAGGATTTGCGAAAGCAGAACTCCCGAATTCCCTCTGGCGCCTAGGAGTGCGCCGCGAGCAACCGCTTCGCTGACTTCGTCAATCGATGTGACCCCCCTTGCAAGCGTCACCTCCCCTTCAGCGATCGCCGCCTTGAGGGTCGCAAGCATGTTGGTCCCCGTATCGCCGTCAGGGACTGGGAAGACATTGAGCGCGTTCACCTCTGCGACACGAGCCTCCAGCCGATCAGCACCTGAACGGAGGGCCGCCATCAGCTCGACGCCATCCCAGCTCTTGCGGCTCATCGATCGCCCCACTCGCGGGTCTCCGCCACGCGGGAGAGGGGGGCGTGGTGGTCGGCGAGAAGTAGACTCGTCTTCGGTGCTCGCTGTCGCTCGCTCGGCATGACTCCCTCCCTCAGCCAAGGCTCCCTCAGCCCTACGGCGTTCCTGCTACGATACGGCACCAACGGCGGTGCGTCCCTCTCGGGCGCCGCGTACAGCAAGGAGAAGGTCATGGCTCGCTTCTGCGTCCTCTGCGGCAAGGATTCGATCTCTGGGTTTAACCCCCAGTCGGTCGGGATGAACCGCGTGCGCGCTCACCGACGCTTCCGGGCCAACCTCCAGCCGACCATGGTCCTCGCCAATGGAACCATGAAGCGCGCGCTCGTCTGCACTTCCTGCCGACGAACAGCAACAAAGGGCGCCTAAGCCTCAGTTACGCCTTCGGGCGTAACCCCTCAACCGCTGCGCGCATCTGCGCCGCTCCGAAAAGCGCTGTCCCCGCGACGAGGACATTTCCCCCCTGTGCGACCGCATCAGCTGCGGTGCTTGCCCGAATTCCACCATCTACATGAATGGGTCGCTCAGGACCGAGGAGGCCCCGAATCTCTTTGATGCGCGCGGCTGCATCGGGCTGATATGCCTGACCACCGAAGCCGGATTTCACCGTCATGACGAGCGCAAAATCAAGATGCGCATCATGCGCTGCGAAGGCGGCGGCAGGTGTGCCTGGATCTGCTGCAAGGCCCGCCTGCGCGCCCGCCGCTCGGATGGCATCGAGGGTCCCTTGATGACGCTCTGGAACCTCAACGTGAATGGCAACCGTCTGGCAGCCAGCTGCTGCATATCGTGGCGCCCAGAGTGCAGGGTTCGCAATCATCAGGTGCGCATCAAATGGCAGTGACGTGGCACCACGAAGTGCTTCAACGGTTGCGATCCCGAATGTAAGGTTCGGCACAAAGTGCCCGTCCATGATGTCTAAGTGGATGCGGTCAACCCCAGCCTCTTCCGCCGCCAGCACTGCTTCACGCAACGCACCAAGATCCGCATTCAAGATGCTCGCCGCAATCTGAACACGATGCATCACTGATCAACTCCTCCCAGGGGCCCAGAGGGCGCAAGTGGTGTTGGTGAGCGCTCTCCCTTTAGTGCGGCGGCGCTCGCTACGACCAGTAGCTCTCTGCGGCGGGCAACTGCCGCTGGCGCTGGAGCGCCGGCTCGTTCAGCAGCGAGTTGCCCGCACGCGGCACCCGCTTCGCGACCTCGGTTCCTTCGAACCGTTACCGAGAGGCCAGAGGCGCGCAGCTGCTCCGCAATCTCTTCAATACGTGCGGCGGGACTCTCCTGCCATGGCGTATGTGCGACGCTATTCATCGGGATCAAATTGACGTGTGCGCTGCTCCCGCGCAGCAGTTGTGCCAAGGCCGCGGCATCCTCTGGGCTGTCATTGATGCCGTCAATCATCGTCACCTCAAACGTGGTCCGTCTCCCCGTGGTGCGCGCATGCGCTGCGGCCGCTGCAATCACCTCCTCCACGGGCCACTTGCGGTTGAGTGGCACGAGCAGGTCGCGTAGGGCATTGCGCGCAGCGTGGAGAGACACAGCAAGGGTTACCTGGGGCCGCAGCTTTGCGAGCCTGGCGATCCCTGGCACCACTCCGCTCGTTGAAACAACAATTCGACGTTGTCCGATCCCGCCACGAAGTGGGTCGGTGAGGCCGTCAATTGCTGCGAGCACCGAGTCAAGATTTTGGAGTGGCTCCCCCATCCCCATGAACACGACATTTGTGAGCTCCCGCCCTTCGCCTCGAAGGATCTGTCGCGCGCGACGCACCTGATCTTGGATCTCACCAGCGGTCAGGTTGCGGGTAAAGCCAAGTTCACCCGTGGCGCAGAAGGGGCAGCCGACCGCGCACCCTGCTTGGCTTGAGACGCAGATGGTCGCTCGCTCTCCGCGGCCGCGCCGCGGATCTGGCGGATAGCGCATCAGCACCGCCTCAACCTTCGCGCCACCGCTGAGCGTGATCAGGAGCTTGCTCGTGGCCCCGTCTTCAACATCTTCTCGTTCGAGCTGCTCTGCAGAGTAGAAGCGGGCGACACCAGCGAGCGCCTCCTGCGCTCGTCGGCTCAGCGTCGTGACTTCCGACCAGGTCGTGGCATCAGAGCGCCAGATCGCATCAAGGATCTGAGCCGAGCGGTACTTCTCAAGTCCAAGATCGGCCACAAGTTGCGCAACCGCACTCGGATCAAGATCACTGATCGCGGGGAGGGGTGATGCTGCGGTGCTCATGAGCGGATTCTCGCATGTGGAGCAAGAAGCTCCGGCCGGCCATGAATCAGCGCTGTTCCGTTCATGCGGCGCCCACCCATCGGGGTCACTTCAAGGAGTGGAAGGGCGCCCCCTTTCAGTCCGAGGAGGAGGACCTCTTCGTGCACCCGTAGCCCTCCCAGCGGGACATTGACCGCAGTTAGCGGTGCACCGATCACATCAAGCTTCAGCCGCTCAAGCGCTGGAGTGAGGCTGATCCAGACGCTCGGCCATGGGCGGTACGCACGCCAGGCTCGATGTGCGTACTCTGCAGTCCAAGACGCCAGAATCTCACCATCCGATCGTTGCAAACGACGTGTCAGCGACACACCCTCCGTAGGCTGAGCGCTCGCAACGATCTCCCCCTCAAGGTATCGATCCAGCGTCCCAACGATGCCGTCCGCCGCAAGTTGCGCGAGTTGCGCCTCAAGACGTGGCGCATCCTCGTCGCCGCGCAGTGGATGCCGCTGCAGTGCGAGGAGCGGCCCTGTGTCCATTCCCTGATCCATGAGGATGGTACTGACTCCAGTCTCTTGATCGCCCGCCAGGATGACGGCAGGGATCGGTGCGGCGCCACGATACGCAGGAAGAAGCGAAGGGTGGAGATTCAGCATCCCGTGGGGAATCGAGCGCAGCATCTCAGCAGGAACGATCTGCCCGAAATCTGCGAGCAGGCCCACGGTTACATCGAGGGAAGCGATCGTTTCCTGCGTGGAGGGGGTGCGGAGTCGCTCAACTTCCAGGAGTGGCAGATCGCGTTCCCGCGCCCACGATGCGACTGGCGTTGCAACCAGCGCGCCGTCTCGTCCCGACGGGCGCGGTGCGGCAGTAACCACGGCGGCAATACTCCCCCCATACTTCTCGTGGAGAGCCTCAAAAGCTGGCACGCCGAAGCCGCCACTCCCAATCAACAGGAGCCGCAGATCAGTGACTGTGTGCCTCTGCGGCGCGAGCCGCACGCTTGGCGCGTTTCCCTTCAGGACTTTCAGGATCAGTCTCGCTGCCATCCTCATCGCCAGTTACGGCGATCAGCTGGTCGAGTGATTCAAGATAGTCAATGTAGAGTTTCCCCTTCAGGTGATCGAGCTCGTGCTGTACGGCGCGTGCAATATAGCCGTGTTCGCTGAACTTGTAGACACGACCGTGACGATCTTGCGCTTCAACCCACACTCGTTCACGTCGCGTGATGTCGGCAACGTAACCCGGGATTGATAGGCACCCTTCGAGATCGGTCACATCGCCCTTATCGCGCATGATGCGCGGATTGACGAGCTCATACGTGCGCCCCTTCGCCTCCACGACCGCAACGTTTAGCGGTTCGCCAAGCTGTGGGGCGGCAAGTCCAGCGCCGGGGGCAGCGCGCATCGTATGCACAAGATCGTCAAGAAGGCTGTGCAGCAACTTTCCAAAACTCTCTACAGGCTCACCAGGCATGCGGAGGCGCGGATCACCGAGGAGCAGGATCGGCTTCACACTCATGGCGTGATTCTACCAATCGGCGGGGAGCCTAGAGGAGCGTCTCCGGATCCAAGTCAATGCTCACATCGCGCCCGCCGAGCGCCTGGACAAACGGGAGGGG
>CAXRAV010000014.1:0-2189 GCA_964228585.1 Candidatus Limnocylindrus sp.
GTGGCGTCCGTGATGAGGGCACCCGCAACGACGCGGCTCCCCTCGCCTCGCTCAACTGGAGACGATTCGCCGGTGAGAAGAGACTCATCGACGGAGGCTCGTCCTGAGACGATCACGCCGTCGACCGGGATGCGCGCGCCAGGTCGAACGAGCAGCAGATCTCCTGCAATGGCACTGGTCCGCGGAACCGTTCGGCCCTCCGTTGCATCAGCGCTGGTGAGCAGCTCCACACTCTCTGGTCGCAGCGCAAGCAGACTTCGCACCGCACTCGTTGACGCGTCTTTTGCGCGCGCCTCAAGCCAGCGGCCGAGAGAGACAAATCCGAGAATCAGTGCGGCAGCATCCCACGTTGCATGGGCGGGGACGCCGATGCGCATCAGCTGGTCGTGGAAAAGCGTGATCGCAACAGACCACGCCCACGCCGAAGTTGTGCCGAGGCTGACGAGGGTCTCCATCGTGAGACTGCCGTGCCGAAGTGCACGGAGCGCGCGTGAGTGGAATCTCCAGCCCACACCGAACTGCACGATCGTCGTTGGAACGATCAAGATCCAGTTGATGCGCTCCATGGAGATCAGGAACCAGGGCTGGAGCATGATGGCCATCGCAACCAGGCCAAAGACCGTCGCCCCAACTCCATCGCGCAGCAGCGCGCGCTTTTCGCGTTCGCGTGCGGCAACGCGCGTCGCCTCCATCGCCTCGCGTGCCGCCTCGCGCTCCCCTTCGTTGGCGCGTCCGGCGAGGGCCAAAGCAGCAGCGGGCACTTCATAGCCGGCATGCGAGATGACCTGCGCAAGTTCTGCCGCACCTGTCATCTCTGGGAGGTAGCGGATCGTTGCGCTCTCGGTGGCGAGGTTGACGCTCACCTCACTGACGCCGTCCGCCTTGCGCAGGAAGCGATCGATGCGATTCACGCAGGATGCGCAGGTCATCCCCACGATCGGGAGGGCGATCTCCGCCGTCTCGCTCGTCAGTTCACTCGTCGGCGCACTCGTACTCTGCATACTCCTGGGGAGTATACCGCGGCGCGGCGCGTTAGGCTCCCTCCATGAAGCGAGTGGCGAGAGAAACGGAGCGCGAGATCATCTGGCGCAGTCCGTGGGGGGCGCTCCCCGTGCTGCTCGTCAATGGACGGATCCGCGCGATCGTCCTTGATCCGAGAGCCGCGACTTCAGCGCCCGCCGCACATGATCAGCGCACACCTGGGCCAATCCGCACCTCTGCTGACCTGTCGCGACTGATGAAGCGCGTGACTCAAGGCACCGCCACCGCTCGCGAAATCACTGCCGCCTGCGATCTATCCGGCTCCACAGAGTTCGAGCGCAAGGTGTTTGAAGCGCTCGCAAAGGTTCGTAGAGGACGGGTCATCAGTTATGGCGAACTCGCCGTTGGAGCAGGAGCGCCACGCGCTGCGCGAGCTGTTGGCTCGGCACTCGGCAAGAATCCGATCCCAATCCTGCTCCCTTGCCATCGCGTGGTGGCATCGAACGGGATTGGTGGGTACGGAGGATCCGCCAGCAGAGGGTGGCGTCCCGCCGGTCTGGATCCGATCGCGTTCAAGCGCGCGCTCCTCGCGCGCGAAGGGGTGCAGGTTCGCTGATCGTCTACGCGTGAAGCGTGGAGCCGTAGATGCCGAGCACTACGCGGGCGCGAGGCATCTCGTGGAAGATCAGGCCGATCTCACCATGTTGCACGAGCTGCTCGATCAGTTTCGCCTCGCGCTCTGGAAGGCCGACCCAGGCGTCACCGTCTGGCGTCGCAATCTTCACCGTCAGGTCTTCGTCGCCAGGAAGTCCGTACGTCCGCCGAAGCTCGTGGATCGGAACATACGGTCGCGCCTTTGCAATGCGGCGAATCTGCGCCGCAGTCGCCTGCTTCTGCTGTTGCTGGGGTTGATTGACGACCGGTGCGTCACTCATCCAGACACCACATAAAGTTCGCGACTTGTGTTGTTCAGCTGGTCAACCGCGGAGTCACCGCAGAGCACAATGTCTTCGATGCGCGCTCCGTTGAGCCCTTCGATGTAGATACCAGGCTCAATGCTGAACGCATGACCTGGGACCAGCAGTGTGCCGTTCCCCTTCACAATGTACGGATCTTCATGCTCTTCAAGGCCGATCCCGTGACCGGTGCGATGGAAGAAGCGCTCACCGAGTCCAGCTCCGTCGATGACTGCACGTGCCGCTGCGTCG
>CAXRAV010000015.1:0-2973 GCA_964228585.1 Candidatus Limnocylindrus sp.
CCCAACCGGCAACGCGAGCGCGCGCGAGTTCGGACGATTCCTCTTTGGCAGTGCGTTTGAGGTTGAGCTTGATGCGCAGGGGCGCCTCCTCCTCCCGGCCACGTTGCGCAGTTGGAGCCAGCTAGAGGGCGAGGCGATGGTGGTTGGCGCACGCGATCACGCCGAGATTTGGACGCCAACACGATGGGACGTATACCGCGGCTCAATGGAGTCGTCCGATGCACTCGCTGCACAGTTGGAAGGGCTCGGCTTCTAATGCACGAGGCACGTGGCGCTGCGCAGGCAGTCAGCGTGCATGAGCCCGTTCTCCTCCGCGAGACGATTGAGGCTCTCGCACCGCGAAGCGGCGGCGCATACATTGATGCGAATCTTGGCGGCGGCGGCCACGCCGCGGCAGTGCTTGCTGCGAGCGCTCCGAACGGAACGCTGCTGGGCATCGATGCCGATGCAACAGCGATCGCACGATCAACGGCGCGACTCGCCGAGTATGGTGCACGACTGAAGACGTTCCACGGAAGTAGCGCGCGAATTGCTGAGGCCGCCGCGGCGGCAGGTTTTCACGGCGTCGACGGAATCCTCTTTGACCTTGGTCTCTCGTCTGATCAACTTGTAGATCGTGAGCGTGGCTTTGGCATTCGCACTGGCGGACCACTGGATCTTCGATTCAACACTGGAGAGGGGGAGAGCGCTGCGGCGCTTCTTGCGCATCTCACGGTTTCAGAACTCGCCGCACTCCTTCGTGAGTTTGGTGAAGAGCCACAGGCGGGAAAGATTGCTCGCGCAATTGTTGCGCGGCGTGCCACTACGCCCGTCACGACGGCGGAGGAGCTTGCCGCTCTTGTGGCAGAGGTTGCCACGCGCCTCGGGAAGCCGTCGCGCATTCACCCAGCAACGCGCGTCTTTCAGGCGCTACGTATTGCGGTCAACGATGAACTCGGCGCACTCGCAACCGCGCTTGATGCCTCGATCCGCCTGCTCGCCGTTGGCGGGCGCATCGTGGTGCTTACGTATCACTCCCTCGAAGATCGAATCGTGAAGCGAGCGTTTGCCGCTGCTGCAAAGGGCTGCATCTGCCCACCAAAAGTTCCTCTTTGTGGGTGTGGTATGAAGCCCTCACTGCGACTGATTACAGATAAGCCGCTCACCGCATCTGAAGAAGAGGTTGCGCAAAATCCACGGAGCCGAAGTGCAAAGCTGCGCGTCGCTGAGCGCATTGAGGTGGCGGCATGACGGCGATCGGTCGACCGCTACGCGGGGCGCAACTGATCGCTCCGATTGCGCAACAGCGCGTTCCTGATGGGCGGCTTGCTGCGGCTGCGCGACAGCGCGCCGCAATCCGGCAGGCGTTCCAGCCTCTTGCTCAGCCAAACGGCACCGGTTCAATTCGAACCAGCCCTCGTCCGGCGGCTGGCGCGCCACGCCCTCGGACAGCGATCACTGCAGGGGCGCTCCCTCGCGGTCGCATCGGCGTCTCTGCGTGGAGCGCAACGCAGCGCTCTGGTCTCTTCGGACTTCAGCTCGCGCGAGTTGTCACGGGGGGTGCGTTGGTCTTTGCGGCGCTGTTCGTCGCGCTCATCCTCAGCCTTGAAGTCACCACCTCAGCTGCCCGCATTGAACGGCTGAAGAATGAGCAGGCGAAGATCGTTGAGCAGATCCGTGCCGGCGAAACTGAGATGAGTCGCGTGGGGCGAGAGCCAGCCGTTCGACGTCGCGCGTTTGAGCTGGGCATTGGGCAGCTTACCGATCCGCTGATCGTGGAGGACCGCTGAGGTGAGCAGCGACCCGCGAGCCGTCCGCACGGATCGCACTGGACGTGGCCTCGTCATTGGGATCGCTCTCGTCCTCGCGGGGGTGCTTTGCATTGGGCGTCTGGTGCAGTGGCAACTATTTGATCGGGATCGGCTCCTTGAGGTTGCCGGGAGCAGATTGAGTCTCTCGCAAAGTGCTGAGCCACTTCGTGGGACGATCATGGATCGCACCGGTTCCGTCGTTCTTGCGGCAACAGTGATGCGATATCAACTCATCGCTGAGACGAACGCGCTGACGGACGCGGAGCGATCGGCTATCGAGTCCACACTGCTCGAGGTTCTCGCGCTTGACGATATTGATGCCACACGGCTTCGCGCTGGACTCGCGGCGCGTCGTGCCTGGAGCCTCCTCCTCCCGGCACTTGATGAGCCGGCCGCCGAAGCGGTGCGTGCGGCATCGTCCGCGGGGCTCCTCCCTGGGATCTCACTGCGCGAGGTGCGCACGCGACTCTATCCACAACCTGGCGGCGCTTCTGAGACAAGCCTTGCGAGTCACGTCCTTGGATTCGTGAATGGCGCTGGCGTCGGTCAATACGGAATCGAGGAGTACTACAACGATCAACTCGGAGGGAGCGCCCAAGTGACGCGACTTGAGCGCGGGGGAGACGGCATCGAACGGCCGGTGATAATGAGCGAGGCGCGTGAGGGCGTAGATCTCCAGCTCAGCATTGATGCAGGTCTCCAAACACTCGTTGAGCAAGAGGCAGCGGCAGCAGGCGTGGCAAATCAGGCCGAGTCAGTCAGCGTCGTCGTCATGGATCCTTACTCAGGTGAAATCCTCTCCTCCGCGTCATGGCCTTCGTATGATGCGAACCGCTACGGCGTTGTCGCTGCACGCGACCCATCACGCTTTATTGATCCAGCGATCAGCAGCGTCTACGAGCCAGGATCGGTGATGAAGGCGATCACCAGTGTGGCTGGACTTGAGAGCGGATCCTATTCGCCCTCCACCATCATTGGCGATCAGTCAGTCCTTAAACTCGACCGCGGCGTCAATGAGGTTCGTAATGCCGACCGACGCTCGAAGGGCCAGATGACGCTGGCCGCAGCGTTCGCGTGGAGTCGCAATGTCGTCTTCTCGAAGATTGCCCTCTCCTTGGGGGAGAGCACGAGTGAAGCATCACAGAGCCTCTATGGGACGTGGCTCAAGTTTGGCTTCGGCGGA
>CAXRAV010000016.1:0-4427 GCA_964228585.1 Candidatus Limnocylindrus sp.
GACCAGCAAGAGCGCACCGTCCCGATGGTGGTGCGCATCGTTGGCACAAACGCGAAAGAGGCGGCGGAGCTTCTCACCGCGGGTGGATTCGCAACGGCATCAAGCCTTGATGAAGCGGCGGAGAAGGCGGTGGCTCTCGCCGCAGGAGGAGCAGCATGAGCATCCTAGTTGGACCGCAGACACGTCTCGTTGTTCAAGGACTCACCGGTCGCGAAGGCGGCTTCCACGCTGCGCAGATGGCGGCATACGGCACCAAGATTGTCGCCGGTGTGACTCCAGGTCGCGGCGGAGAGCGTGCACTTGATGGCAGTGTCCCAATGTTTGACACTGTGATCGACGCGGTGCGCGAAACGGGTGCCAACACGAGCTGCATCTTTGTTCCAGCTGCGGGCGCTGGCGATGCAATCGCCGAAGCGGCTGAGGCTGGCATCAAGGTCATCTTCTGCATCACCGAAGGGATTCCCGTGCATGACATGGTTGGTGCGCTCGCCATCGTGCGCGCCCATGGGGCACACCTGATTGGACCGAACTGTCCCGGTGCAACATCACCAGGCGCAACCGGGAGCGGCACCAAGGTCGGCATCATCCCTGCCTCGATTCATCTTCCCGGCGACGTCGGCGTGGTGAGCCGATCAGGAACGCTGACCTACGAAGCGGTGCAGTCAATGACGGATGCGGGCATCGGTCAGTCCACCTGCCTCGGCATCGGTGGCGACCCGATCATCGGAACCACATTCCGCGAGGCGCTCGAACTCTTTGCTGCAGATTCAGCAACGCGTGCGATCGTTTTGATCGGCGAGATCGGCGGATCTGCAGAGGAGGAGGCGGCCGCCTGGGCTGCCGAGAATTTGAAGCACCTTCCACGCGTCGCATTTATCGCTGGACGTGCCGCCCCAGAGGGGCGACGCATGGGTCACGCGGGGGCGATCGTCTCGGGCGCCTCAGGGCGCGCGGTGGACAAGATCGCAGCCCTTGAGGCTGCCGGCTTCAAGGTGGCTGGCTCCCCTACTGAACTCCCCCGCCTTCTCATCGAAGCTGGCTACAAGAAGTCCTAACCGACGAACGACGAACGACGCGCGACGCGCGCTCGGCGCTGACGGCGTTAGCGAATCCGTAGATCCGTAGGATCTCCATAGCCCAGTCGCCTCCACGCGGGGCCACCTGGCGCCTCGATCAACTCCACCAAGACGCCGTGACAACTCTTCGGATGAAGGAAGGCGACTGGACCCTCAACACCCTCCACCGCAACGGCGTTGATCAGCTGAACCCCTGCGCCAGCGAGGCGCTGCAACTCTGCATCAATGTCCGCAACCTCAAGGCACAGGTGATGAAACCCTTCACCTTTTGATGCGAGGAAGCGCGCGACGCCACTTGTACTGTTCGTTGGTGCAACAAGCTCAATCTTTGCGTCACCCGCGGTCAGGAAGGCAATACGTACCTCCTGCGAAGGGACCTCGGCAATCTGCTCCAAGGGAAGTCCGAGCACTTCAGCGTGGAATCTCACTGCCGCATCGATGTCCTTCACCACCGTCGCCACGTGATGGATGCGACCCTGCACTGGAAGGGCGCCAAGCCGGTCCATGTGATTTCCCTCGCTCACAGGACGAGTGACTCTAGATGCTCACCCCAGATCTCGCGGAGTGCGCCACTGATCTCGCCAACAGTGAGCCCAGCCTTCACGCCACTGATCAGATGAGGCATCAAGTTATCGCTACCACGTGCGGCGACCTTGATTGCGTCGAGCCTCTCCACAACCGCTGCAGCGTCACGCGACGCACGGAAACTCTTGAGCGATGCAACCTGTTCGCGCTCTCGCGCTGGATCAATGCGCGCAATCGGTGGTGTGGTGACCGCTTCGTCAATGAACTGGTTCACACCAACAATGACGCGCATTCCCGCTTCAACGTCACGCTGATATGCGAATGCAGCGTCTTGAATGGCGCGCTGTGGGAAGCCTGCGGAGATCGCTGCCACTGCACCACCAAGGCGATCGGTCTCAGCGATCAGCGCAAGCACCTCGCTCTCAATCGTGTCAGTCAGCGCCTCAACGGCCCAACTTCCGCCCAGCGGATCAACCGTTCCAGCAACTCCTGCTTCGTGGGCAAGCACCTGCTGCGTGCGCAACGCGAGTCGAGCGGATTCTTCCGTCGGAAGCGCGAGGGCCTCATCCTTTCCATTGACGTGCAGGCTCTGCGCGCCGCCAAGAACCGCAGCAAGCGCTTGATACGCAGCGCGTACAACATTGTTGTCAATGGATTGCGCGGTGAGTGCAGATCCTGCAGTCTGCACGTGGAAGCGGCAGTGCATCGACTTCTCGCTCGTCGCGCCGAATCGCTCCTTCATGAGGCGCGCCCAGATGCGCCGTGCTGCGCGGAACTTTGCCGTCTCCTCCAGGATGTCGGTCCACGCCGCAAAGAAGAAGGAGAGTCGTGGCGCAATCGCATCAACTTGCATCCCACGTTCCACAGCCGCCTCCACATACGCGATGGCATTGGCGAAGGTAAAGGCGAGCTCCTGCGCCGCAGTCGCCCCCGCCTCGCGCATGTGGTACCCGGAGATGCTGATGGTGTTCCACTTTGGCAGCTCCGCGCTGCTCCACTCAACCACATCGGTGATCAGACGCAGTGACGGCGTTGGCGGAAAGATGTACGTGCCTCGAGCGATGTACTCCTTGAGCAGGTCGTTCTGTGTGGTTCCTGAGAGCGCGGCGAGCGGCACCCCCTGCCGCTCCGCCACCGCCACGTAGAGGGCGAGCAGGATCGGGGCAGTGGAGTTGATCGTCATGGAGGTCGAGACCTTGTCGAGAGGGATTCCGTCGAAGAGTTGCTCCATGTCTGCGAGCGAATCAATCGCCACCCCGACGCGTCCTACCTCTCCCTCCGCCTCTGGCGCGTCTGAGTCGTACCCCATCTGCGTAGGTAGATCAAAGGCGACCGAGAGTCCGGTCTGACCCTGCTCCAGGAGGTAGCGGTAACGGGCATTCGACTCCTTTGCGGTAGAGAACCCCGCATACTGGCGCATCGTCCAGAGTCGCCCGCGATACATGGTTGGCTGGACGCCTCTGGTGTAGGGGTAGGAGCCGGCCGTACCCGTGGCATCGGATGGTCGCCCGGCGGCGCTCTCTGGCCCGTACTCCTGGCTGAGGGGGAGGCCCGAACTGGTCAAGGTACGCGCCGTCTCCCGCTCCCCGTCTCCCGCCATCAAGACCTCCCCGTTTGTTACATTCTAGACCACCCTCGTTGGTTCGCCGATTCTCCCACACCCCTACGCCCCCAGAAAGCCAGACTTGGGGGCTCAACCCCCGCCTCCACACGGACAGGGTGCCTGTGCCCCGTCCGTGCACGCAGACAGCGCGCACAGGTGGAGCTACGAACAAAGACAAGGGGGTAGGATGCGCTTGGCGCACTAGGCGACACACCGCCAGCGCTCGCGGAGGGGGTTTCATGGGGAAGGTCATTGCGGTCGCCAACCAGAAGGGCGGCGTCGGAAAGACAACGACGGTTGTCAATCTCGCAGGGGCACTTGCTGAACGCGGCCTCAAGGTACTCGCCATCGATATGGACGCCCAGGCGAACCTGACCGCAGGGCTCGGCTTCAACCTCGCAGATGTGTCCCGCTCAACCGCCGACGTTCTCATTTCGCAAGAACGAGCCCTTGCTCCGATCATTCTTCACAGCGACTTCCCTGGTATTGACGTAGCTCCCGCCACCCTTGACCTCGCCTCTGCCGAGGTAGACCTCTTTAACGCGATGGGGCGCGAATACGCACTGCGCGAGGCCCTTGAAGACGGCACGCGCAACGCATATGACTACATCCTGATCGACTGCCCGCCAACGCTTGGCCTGCTCACGATCAATGGCCTTGTGGCAGCAGACGCGGTGATTGTCCCGGTGCAGGCCCAGTACTACGCGCTTAAGGGGCTCAAAAACCTCTTGAGTGTCGTGAAAACAATTCATTCCAAGCTGAACAAGGATCTCACGGTCCTTGGCCTCCTCCCAACCTTTGTTGACCAGCGCACGGTACTTGGCAAAGAGATGCTCGCAGAGATGCAGGGGTACGCCGATGCTCCAGTCTTCAAGACGATCATCGGCTCCACGGTGCGTCTCGGCGAAGCTCCGCTCACCGGCAAGCCCATCACGGTCTACGCTCCCGTCTCAGACGCGGCGGAAATGTATCGCGAACTAGCAGCGGAGGTGATCGCACGTGGCCAAGCCTGATTTCCGCGCGGCAGCGAGCCAGCGGCTCGCTCAGGAGGAGAAGCTCAGCGACTCCGTTCTCTCGCTCCTCAAGCCGGAAGGCGAGCAGCACGAACGCGCCGTGCGACAGATTGCCGTTGACCGGATTTCGCCGAATCCAAAGCAGCCGCGAATCGCCGCAAACCCAGATGCGCTCAACGACCTGACTGCAAGCATTCGTGAGCACGGCGT
>CAXRAV010000017.1:0-5886 GCA_964228585.1 Candidatus Limnocylindrus sp.
GCGAAGACCTCGACGCACGCGTCCTGCGCGCGGTCGGTAACGCTGCCGAGCGTTTCAAGGAGGACGCACTGCGCACTCTTCGCGCCGCTCGATTCGCCTCCCGTTTCGAACTCACGATTGAGCCGGCGACCGCCGCGGCGATCCGCGACGCTGCGGGGCTCACGAGCGCGCTCTCCGGCGAACGGATCGGCGCGGAGGTTGAAGGGATCCTTGCATCAGCGCACCCAGAGATTGGCCTCGCGGCACTGCACGACCTTGGTGTGATGCGCGTTATTGCTCCCGCACTCGATGTCCGCTGGAGCGAGCAGCTTCCGCAACGAGTGGCAGCGATTGGTGCCCTTGAAAGTCCCGACGCGCCTGATCCGCTCGGGCGACTTGCCGAACTTCTTGCACCGATCTCAGACGACGCGGCTGCCGAGCAGATCTTGACGAACTGGCGCCGCCCACGCGCGACCATGAGCGCCATCGCGCAGGTGCGTGCCGCTGACCGCGCAGCGGCAGAGGCGGAGCGCGGTGCAATTGATCATGTGGAGTACCGCGTCCACGTTGCGGCGCTTACTGGCGACCCACATGACGCGGCACGCCAGATTCGGCGGCGACTTGCGGCAGGACGTGCGGCGCCAGGCGCCGGCACCCTGCTCGCTGGTTGCGAGCGCGCCGATGCGCAGAGCACACCTGCGCTCCCAGTGGAACTCGCGGTAGACGGCGCAGATCTTGCCCGCGAGATCGGCGCCGCTCCAGGCGCATGGATCAAGGAGGTACAGGCATCGCTCCTGATTTCGGTGGGACGCGATGAAATCCAGAATCAACCAGACGCGCTCATTGCGGCGGCCAAACGAATCCACGCAACGAAGGAGTAATCCGCACAACGCCACTAGAATGAGCTGATGAGCGAACAAAAGAACTCTGTCCTCCTCACCGGCGGCGCCGGGTACATTGGCGCCGCCACGGCGGAGGCCTTGCTTGCTGACGGGCATCGCGTTGTCATCCTGGACGACCTCTCGAGCGGTCACACCGACACCATTCCGAACGAGGCCTCCTTCAAAACAGGGAGCTACGGCGAAACAGACAAGGTGGAGGAGCTGCTGCGCGACGCACGGATCGATGTGATTGTGCACTGCGGTGCCAAGAGCATTGTGGCCGAGGGCGAAGAGCACCCGGATCGTTACTTTGCGAACAACGTTCAGGCGAGCCTCAACTTGCTGAACGCCGCCTGCAATGTTGGGGTGAGGCGCATGGTCTTCTCCTCTAGCGCCGCAGTCTACGGGGCACCAACATCGAGCACGATCAACGAGGCGACACCACTCGCCCCAGTGAACACGTATGGCGCAACGAAGGTTGCGTTTGAGCTTGCGTTGCGCTCATTCGCCGAAGCGAATGAGATGCGGTCAATCTCGCTGCGCTACTTCAACGTTGCAGGAAGCACGGAACGTGTTCGCGAGCGCCACGATCCCGAGACGCACCTCCTCCCCCGCCTCATCCGCGCGGCGGAGAGTGGCGAGCCGTTCTCAATCTACGGCAACGACTACGCCACCCCGGACGGAAGTGCGCTCCGCGACTATGTCCACGTGGCAGATGTGGCCGCCGCGAATCTCGCCGCCGTTAACCACCTCCTCAAAGAAGGCGCACCGATTGGACACAACGCGGTCAACATCGGCAGCGGTGTGGGCACGAGCGTCAAACAGGCGATCAGCGCCGTAGAGCGCGCAACCAAGCGCACGGTCAACGTCGAGGTTCAGCCACGTCGCGCTGGTGATCCGCCGCGACTGATTGCGGACATCACACGCGCAGTTTCACTTCTGAACTGGCGACCGCGCCAGAGCGAAACCACGCGCATCATCCGCAGCCTGATTGGCTGACCCTCAGCCTGATCCGCTGAGCCGCACACTTATCCTTCGCGCTTCTCCGGCACTGTCTGCAGCAGGTACATGCCGATCAGCATCGTCACCAACAGCGTGAGAAGTCCGATCTGATAGGCCACCACGCCGAACGGTTCGAGTAGGAGAGCGACAGTTGCTCCATAAAGGAGTCCACCGATCACTTGCGAACCCTTCCCCACAAGGCTGTAGAGCCCATAGAACTCACCGAGCTTGTCTGGTGGCGAGAGGCGCAACATTAAGATGCGGTCCGCTCCAGCGAGTCCGCCGAAGCCAAATCCAAGCACCACGCCCGCCACGATAAACGGGATTGGAGAGATGAAAAGCGCACCGATCACCAGTGCAATCGCCCAGAGGGTGAGCACCATGCGGAGCGTGGTCTTCGGTCCGCTCCGATCGGTCATGCGCCCCCAGAAGAGTCCGCCGACTACGGCGGTCGTTGCGAGCGCAACGAGCACGTAGTTCGCTTCGCCTTGCGAGAACCCAACCGCCTGCACGGCAAAGACCGCCATGATTGAGATCACGGTGTTCTGTGCGTCGGTGTAGAAGAATCGCGCGATAAGGAATCGTCGCAGCCCCGGATACTTTCCAAGCTCGCGGATCGTCTTGGCCGTAGAGGCGAGTGAGAGGCCGCCACCACGCGCCGCACGCGTTGCAACGGGGACCTCACGAATGAAGATGAAGATCGGCAGCGCCAAGATCGCAAAGAGGAGCGGCGCCACCACGAACACCTGTTCCACAGTGAGACCACCAAACAGGATGATCACGCCGATCAACACCGTCCCGAGGTAACCGAGTCCATTCCCAAGTCCGGAGACCCAGCCGCGATTCGCAGGGGTGCTCACGATCTTGATCGTGGCGTCGTAGTAGACGAGCGCCGACTGGTAGCCGAAGTTCGCTACACAGAAGAGCACAACGCCAAGTGTGACGGGGACTGACGGAATCAGGATTGCTGGAACGATCGCGAGCGCGGTGAAGAAGAGCAGATACGGCAGCCTACGACCAGAGCGATCTGAAAGCGCGCCACTCGCTGGCGAGACAAGAGCATTCACGCCAACGGACAACGCGATGGAGATCTGGAGCCAGAGGTTCCCCTGTGCCTCGCCGAGCACTCCTTCGCTTGTCAGGTAGAGGCCGATCGCATAGGAGAAAATGCCGTACGACCAGATCGTGTTGGCGAGATCGTAGAGCGTCCATGATGCGATCCATGTTGCTGGAACGGTGATGCGGACACCGCCCGCGTTTGCGCGTGTTGCCATCTCATGACCCTCCCTCGCAGTCGGGTCGTGATGGGCTCACAACTGCCGCGTGCCGTCTGAGGATGAACGCTCACGTGGCTCCCCGCACGCCTCGCTGCGCAGGACGCACCCGCACGAGCTGAGCGTGGCGGCGGGTACGATCTGCGCATGCCGAAGCGAACGACGAACCCTGCATCCACGTGGGCGAAGGGGCTCGCCCGTCGGCGGCCAGCGCTTGTGGCCGACGTGCTGACGGGACTGGCGGAACTCTACGGCGTGCCGCGCTGGAAGCCACGACTCGATCCCATCAGCGAACTTGTCACGACAATCTTGAGCCAGAACACCAGCGACGTGAACGCGGCGCGCGCGTTCGAGGCACTTCGCGCGCGGTACCCGGAGTGGTCGGCGGTTGAGGCAGCGCCGGTCCGCCAGCTCGCGAGTGTCATCAAGAGCGGTGGTCTCGCTGCGCAGAAGGCGCCACGGATCAAAGCGGCGTTGAAGGCGGCGCGCATGCGCGCCGGCGACTACGACCTCTCGTTCCTCAAAGAGATGGAACCACTCGATGCGCGCAACTGGCTCACGGCGATCCCTGGCATTGGCCCGAAGACCGCATCGATCGTGATGCTCTTCTGCTTCGGGATACCGCTGATGCCTGTCGATACACACGTGGAGCGCGTCAGCAAGCGAATTGGACTACTCCCGCCAAAGGCGAGCCTCGCGTTTGCCCATGATGCGTGGCTGCACCTTGTGGAGCCGAGCCGAATGTATGAGGCGCATGTAGCGCTGATCCGTCATGGACGTGGGCACTGTGACGCGTTGCGGCCGCAGTGTGGCGGTTGTCCGGTGCGCGCGCGCTGTCGTCACGTGGATCGACGCGCGCCGTAGTGCGACGTCAGGTCCGAGACCAGCTCACTCGTTCAAAGCGCACCGCATCGGGAAGCCCCATGACTTCTACGGCCTCCCCTGTTCTCAGCGCGAGCCGCGCCCCGCCCGCTGGCGTTTCGGGATCGTGTAGCGCCGCGATCCGAGCATCATGCGGCCCCTCTGCATGCGCAAGGATGCTCCACTCGCCTAGTGCACCGAGTCCCGCAACGGTCCGAATCGGATGACCGCCACACGTGCATGAGGCGGCGCGCCGACCGAGCGCCATCGCAGAGGCTGAGTCCGCAACCACGGTCAACTCTGGGTGCGCAATCCAGCGACGAAGTTGTGACGCGCGCAGGGGATCTTCGGCAAGCAGTGTCGCGTCGCCTCCACAGAGGAAGATGGTCCCGCGCTCAGGGTCGCCGCTGCCAGGCGACAGGATCTCCACCGCGCTGTTGCGTTGACCAAGGAGGGCGGCGAGTGTCTGCGCCTGGCGCAGATCATGGGAGGCGAGTGATGCGAGGTGGAGTGGCGCGGGCGCCGTTGCGAGCCAGTCGAGCGCCTCAGGCCACGCGTCTGCCCGAAGCCCGAGTCCGCCGCCAGAGAGGATGAGTCGCGCCACCCACTGATCCTAGCGGCGAGTCGTGCGCCATACTGCGCGCATGAGCGAACGAGTTGCACAGGGACGCATCGTCTTGATTGGGTCAGGAGAGATCGGTCCCTCCATGGCGCCCATGCATCGCGCACTTATGGCGAGCCTCCCTGCGCGCAGTACCCCACCATCGCTCGTGGCGCTCGACGGCTCGTACGACTTCCAGACGAACCGCGCCGAGATGGGCGAGAAGATCGCCATCTTCTTCCGCTCGAAGGTAGGGGTTTCAACGACCGTCGTGGGTCTTCCAGAGACTGAGCGCCCCGGTGCGGATCTTGCACCAACAGCATTCAGCGCCACGCTCGCGGCGCTTGACGCGGCAAACCTTCTCTTCCTTGGACCAGGTTCGCCATCGCGCGCCCTCTTCCGCTGGGCCGGCACGCCGATCGTGGATCGTCTCGTGTCACGCATTCACGAAGGTGCCACGCTGATCACCTCCTCCGCCGCAGCCGCAGCGAGCGGCGAATCTGCAATCCCCGTATACGAAATCTACAAGGCGGGCCTCCCCGCGCACTGGCTCACTGGCCTCGACCTTGTCGGCACGCTGCTCGGCGTTCGCGTTGCGATCGTACCGCACTGGAACAACGCGGAAGGCGCGACGCATGACACCTCGCGCTGCTTCATTGGCGACATCAAGTTGCGAGAGCTTGAGCGCGTGCTTCCAGCCGGCGTTGCCATCCTCGGCATTGACGAACACACGGCGCTATCCATTGACTTTGCAACGGACGTCGTCGCGGTCCACGGAAAGGGTGCAGTAACCATTCGTATTCCTGGAGCCGGCGAAACCGCAATCCACAGCGGCGCCACAGAGTCAGTCTCGGCGTTCACCGCACGATTCCCCCCTGGCGGTGCACCGCGAACGTACGAACCAGCGGCAACAGCAGCGCCAACAGTATCATCGCCACTATTACCAACAGCACCATCTCCGCGAGACCTGCTCGCCCCAGCAGTCGAGCGTCTACTCACTCTTCGCGCCACGGCACGTGCCGAGAAGCGATATGGCGATGCAGATGCGATTCGCGATGCGATCACGGCGCTCGGTGTGGAGCTCTCCGATCAAGCAGATGGTGTGACTTGGAGCGTGCGCGCCTAACAGCGCATCAAGGCAACGTCAGCGCGTAAATTTCGCTGCGAACGCTCCAGCTCGACGCTGGAGGCCGCTCGGTAGGGCCCCGAGGATGCGCGCAGAGATTGCGTTCAGCAACCCAGGAACCACAAGTGCACGACCCGCCTCTACCGCATCGAGACCAGCACG
>CAXRAV010000018.1:0-2975 GCA_964228585.1 Candidatus Limnocylindrus sp.
AATCACATATGCCATTGTTCCGCTCCTCTTCTCACTGGGCCGTACTGGTCTGCCAACCTATGCGCCAGAATGTACCACTTCACATGCCCGAGGGCTGGAAGCCCGCGTCGAGGAAGCGAGCTGGCTCATCTTGGAAGTCCAGCAGGCAGCCCCTCCCGCAGAAGTAGAAGCGCTCGCCGCCCCCCTCCGGCATGCCCTGGTGTCGCCCTGGTTGCGCTGCGTTCGGAAGTTCGCTGAGTTGAATCACGGTGGTCAGGGCGTCGGGCGCCACCTGCACCTCCATCCCGCAGACTGGATCTACCGCAACACTCACTCCACTCCTCCTCTCTGCCTCTCGGCGTGGGCCACTTCGCGTCGCCGAATTTCGGCAAGCTCTTCTGCCAACTTCTCTGCATCGTAGCGTGATGCGGGTCGCTCCTCTCTGCGCATCCACGCGGCGAGCACCACGAACACCGCAAGGAGAAAGAGGCCGTCGCCAACCAACCACATGATGGCGCCAGCAAGCTGTTGATCTTCCAGCGGTGTGGGTCCCCAAGGACGCTGCAGCCTCTCATAGTGCGAATAGAGGACGCCTGGCGCCCACATGATCGCCACCCCGAGGAAGCTGTTCTGCGGCATCTGCGTGATCAGATAGAAGAGTGCAGCGGGGCGTGAGAGCCGGTGCCGCACTGGGTCGAGCGAGAAGACTGGAGCCCAGAAGAGGAGTGCGCTGCTGAGGTAGATCGCGTGCTCCAGGTTGTGCAAGAAGGGATCATCGAGCGCCGCATCGAAGAGTGGCGAGAGGTGCGTCGCCCACATCACAAACACAAGGAGGAGCCAGGCAACGATCGGATGACTGATCACGCCAACGAGGCGACTCTGCAGCAGGGCCAAGATCCGCGCGCGCCAACGCGGCGACGCCAGCCGAAGGATCAGCGTGACCGGAGCGGCACGCAGGATGAGGATCGGCACAGGGAAGAGCAGAATGAGGTGCTGCACCATGTGCACGCTGAAGAGCGTGGTGTCGTATCGCTCGATCACCGATTGCAGCGCGATCAGCAGGAAGGCGGCGGCGCCAACGATCGACACGCTCCGCGAACGTGGCACCGCATTCTGCGGGTGCGTGCGTTGAACACGACGTACCCCGACGAACCAGAGCACTAGCCCGGCCACAACCAGCAGGCTGATGATTGGTGGGGAGTACCAGTACGCAACGGCGGCAATACTCGGCTCTGGGGGGAGGGGCCCGTGTGCTGGAAAGAGACTGAAGGCGATCACCCCCCTATCTTCGGGCACCCGCAGGTTTTTCGGTGGCGGCTACAATACGAGCATGAAGTACGCCCTCGCCTTCGGACTCATCTTCGTCGTCATTGGCACCGTCTACCTACTTGTCTCTGGAGACGCCGGAGGAGCATTCATGTTGGTTGCACTCGGCGTAGCGATGAGCACGATGACCGCGGTGCTCGTCCACGCCATGAACTCTGAAGCCTAGGGACTGACGTTGGACGCGCTCCGCTCGCTCCTTGAGTGGGTCGTCTCTCTCCTTGGGCCGTTCGTTGCACCTGATTGGGGCGCACTGATCCAGCTCCTGCCGATCGTCATCCTTCTTGTTGTCGCCGGATTCTACGCGTGGGTCTTCTTCCGCTTCCGACGCGCTGGTCCACGCCAGATCGGCATGCCCGCGCTTCCAACGCGCTCCGCACCGGCAGGGATCCACCTCCCAGGGCCGAGCCTCGCGCCGCTCCTCATCTCCGTTGCGTCGGCGGCACTCTTCTTCTCCGTTGCACTCGGCGGCGTTGCGCTCGCCGTCTCTGCAGGCGCGATGCTCCTCGCACTCGTTGCCTGGGGGCGTGAAGCGGTTCGCGAATACGATGCGATCGGCGCCGGCGACCACGGCGCGCTCGCGATTTCCGCGCAGAGCAGCAGGGCCGCGTCTGGTCCGCCCGCGGGCGTGCACCTTCCACCACCCTCACTCCTCCCCTTCCTCGTAAGTCTCGCCACGGGCGTGCTCCTCTTTGGCGCGGCGATCGGTCTCCCGTTCGTCCTCCTTGGCGCGCTGATGACCGCGTTCGCACTGATCGGGTGGCTCCTCGACTCAGGGCGTGAGTACCGTGCCGTTGCGGAGGCTGACAGCACCGGACACTTGGTGAACCCAACGCCGAAGAGCGCACCTCGCTTCAGCCTGCTGCTCTTCTCGCTGCTTTTCGTGGTGGTTGGCGGCGCGCAGGCTGGACTGATCTTCACGGAGGCGGAGAGCCCCGCCCCATCACCTGGAGCAAGCGGCGCACCAACAGAGAGCAGCGCGCCATCTGAGAGCGGCGCGCCATCGACGGCGCCCGACGACGGCATCACACTGATCACGGCGATGGGCGTCAAGTTTGAGCAGATTGTCTTCGAACTTCCGGCAGATATGGAGAGTCAGCTGCGCTTTCACAACATGGATGTGGGCATCCCGCACAACATTGCGATCCATGAGGGAAGTGCCGACGCGGTTGGGGCTGAGCTATGGCAGGGTGAGATCTTCAATGGCGATGAGACAGTTCTCTATGAAGTCCCCGCCTTTCCAGCGGGAAGCTACTCGTTCGTCTGCACCGTTCACCCGAACATGGTCGGCGACGTAGTGGTGCAGTGAAGGTACGCGCGCTCACTCTCGCCCTGATCGCCACTCTCTCCTTGGGAAGTTGCCAGACATCTGGTGAGCTGCTCGGCCGCACGATCCGCATCGAGAACGAGTTGCTCCTCTCCGACCCGAGCATGAGCCGCAGCATCGGAGACTTCGCGCAAGGCGATCAGCGCATCCTGCTCAACTTCTGGGGGAGTTGGTGTGTACCGTGCCGCGAGGAGATCCCGCTCTTTGCCGAATACGACGCACGAGCTGAGAGTCTCGGGGTGCTGGTTGGCGTCCTTTATAAGGATGCAGCAGGTCCCGGTGCCGCGGCGGCTGCAGAACTCGGCGCCACCTGGCCCACTCTCCTGGATGAAGACGGCAGCATTGC
>CAXRAV010000019.1:0-14394 GCA_964228585.1 Candidatus Limnocylindrus sp.
GGTGAGATCGTCGGCATTGCAGGTCTTGCCGATGTTGAGATTGGCGAGACGATCACCGACCCTGCAGACCCTCGACCGCTCGAACGACTCCACGTTGATCCGCCAACACTACAGATGACGTTTGGCGTAAACACGAGCCCGATCGGCGGCAAAGACGGGAAGTTCCTTACGTCGCGCCAGTTGAAGGCACGCCTTGAGAAGGAGGTGCTCGGCAATCCGGCAATCGAGGTGAGTCCAACCGATACGGGCGAAGCCTTCCAAGTGCGTGGACGCGGCGAACTCCAACTTGCAATCCTCGTGGAACAGATGCGACGCGAAGGGTTCGAACTTGAAGTGTCGCGCCCTGAAGTGCTCTTGCATAAAGGGCCAAACGGTATTGAGGAGCCCTTTGAGCAGCTCACCATTGACGTCCCTGTCGACTTTGTTGGCGTGATCACGGGGATCATGGCGGAGCGTCGCGCGCGCATGGAGAACATCCAGCACGGCGCAGACGGCCGAGCCCGCGTTGACTTCCTGATTCCAACGCGTGGCTTGATCGGCGTGCGCGGTCGCATCCTGACCGAGACGCGTGGCACCGCGCTCATCCATCAGCTGAGTGCCGGTTACAAGCCGTGGGTTGGCGAGATCCCACATCGCACGAACGGTTGCCTTATCTCTGACCGGACAGGTGTCACCACGGGCTATGCCCTTTACGGCATCCAGGAACGCGGCGAGCTCTTCGTCACAGAAGGAGAGCAGACATATGAGGGTCAGATCATTGGTGAGAGCGCCAAGCCAGGAGATATGGATGTGAATGCGGTGCGCGAGAAGAAGTTGACGAACATGCGCACCCACTCGCACGACGAGGCGATCCGACTCACGCCGCCGCGACGCATGGCGCTTGAAAACGCGCTTGAGTTCATTGGTCCCGATGAGTTGATTGAGGTCACCCAATCGGCGCTTCGACTGCGCAAGCGACTCCTCAACGAAAACGATCGTCGTCGCGAAGCTGGCCGGCGCGCCGAGATGCGCGAGGCGAACTAGTTCGTGCCATGAGCGTTGCGCGGATCTTCGCCGATCACGCTGCTGGCTCACCTGTTCGAACAGAGGTGGCGGAGCTCCTTGCGGCGCTGTACCGCGACGGGATTGGAAATCCGAACGGGGGTCATGCTGAGGCGCGACGCGCACGGGCGCTCCTTGATGAGGCGCGCGCCTCGATCGCAGAGTCGTTCGGGGTGGAGTCGCGTCAAGTGACCTTCACGGGGAGCGCCTCCGAAGCGCTCGCGCTTGCGCTATCCGGCGAGCTGTCCGAGAGCGGGACACGGCGGACCACAGCTGCGGAGCACCGCGGTGCACGAGCGCTCGCCAATCGGCATCAGGCTGCCGGGGGATTGGTCGAGCTGATCCCAGTCAGCTCAAGCGGAGCCTGGATACTGGACGGTCTCAGCGCACGCCCAAACACCGTGGGACTCCTGGCGATCTCGTCAGGAGAACTTGGGACGGAACAAGATCTCGCCGCGCTTCGAACGCTGTGGTCCGAGTCTGACTCAGGCGCGCTGATCCTTGATGCCGTACAGGCGGTCGCATCACGCTCGTTGCGATTCTCTGAAACTGGTGCGACCCATCTCGTTATCGGATCTGCAAAGTTGGAGGGACCAGCCGGTATCGCGGCGCTCATCACAGCTCCTGATCGCCGCCTCAAGCCACTTGTTCCGGGGGGTGGACAGGAGAGAGGGCGCCGTGGCGGGACCGAAGCGGTGCCCCTCGCTGCAGCGTTTGCGCATGCAGTCACACTGGCGGCACGGGAACGAGAGGGGACACGGCAGCATCTGAACGCACTCTCCAACGCCTTCGACCACGCGCTCGGCGCGACGGAGGCTCACGGGTTGCGTCGTACCGGCCCCGCTGAGCGCACGAATCGGCTCCCCGGACATCATTCGTACGCCGCGAACTGGGCCCTTGGTGATGACCTGGTGGCCGCACTTGATCACGCAGGTCTCGCCATATCAACAGGGTCGGCATGTATCAGCGGCTCCCGTGAGCCGTCCGAGGCGCTCGCCGCCTGTGGGCTCTCTGACGATGAATCACGCGGCGGGATTCGGATCTCGTTTGGTCGCACGAACAGCATTGACGAAGCGGTGCGGGCTGCCTCAATCGTTGCAGCAACATGTGCGCGGGTCCGCGCTCAGGACCTTACTGAGGCGCGATCTACATGAACGCACTCGGGCTTCCCAGCGGTTGGCTTGCCGAGCCAGAGGCGGCGCAGTCGGAGCGTGTACTCGTTGCACTCTCTGGGGGCGTAGATTCCTCCGTTGCAGCAGCGCTCCTCGTTGAGGCTGGACATCAGGTAGTTGGTGTGTGGATGCGACTTCACGATGCTGCTGACCGGGTGGATGGCGGGAGGAAGAGTTGTTGCACCCTTGACGCGGCAGACGATGCGCGTCGCGTAGCGGACCAGCTGAAGATCCCATTCCACATTCAAAACCTTGAGCGTGAGTTCGCCGATGCGGTGCTCGAGCCATTCGTTGGCGCGTATCTCGGCGGAGAGACTCCGAGCCCCTGCGTTGGTTGCAATACCGCGGTGAAGTTCGGCGCGCTCGTCGGGAAGGGGAGTGCGCTCTTTGGTTGTGAAGCGGTTGCCACCGGCCACTATGCACGACGCGCGGTGAGCGCCGACGGAGGTTCATGGCGCTTGCGTACCGCAGTGGATCGCGACAAAGATCAGACCTACTTCTTGCATGGGCTCCGCAGCGATGCGATCGCTCGGGCGCGTTTCCCGCTTGGGGGGATGACAAAGCGAGAGGTGCGTGAGGCGGCACGTGCGCGCGGACTTCCGACGGCGGAGAAGCCGGAGAGCCAGGAGATCTGTTTCGTCCCAGACGGCGATTATCGTTCGCTCTTGCGCACGCGCGGGTGGGAGCCGCAGCGTGGAGAGGTCGTTGACGAGATGGGGGAGGTTGTTGGAACCCATGAGGGGAGCGCAGGGTTCACCGTTGGCCAACGCCGCGGACTTTCCGTGACAGGAGGTGCGCCTCGCTATGTCAGCGCGATTGATCCGCGGACAAATCGCATCACGATCGGCCGACGCGAGACACTTGAACGCAGAGAGATTCATCTGACGGGGGCCGCCACTCCGAGCGGTGAGTTGCCCGCTGGCGTCGTCCTTGATGGCGCGGCAAGGATTCGTCATCGCGGCGTTACGGCGCCCGGGCGCTTGGTAAGTAAGGGGGGCGGCGCAGCCACTCTGGTGCTGCGCGATCCTCTCTGGGCACCATCCCCCGGCCAGACGGTGGTGCTTTATGACGGTGAGACGCTTGCCGCCGGTGGTCAGATCAGCGCTCACGCGCCCCTGCATGCTTGAGCCCGCGCCACTCTTGATCGGTCTGACGATTGCGGTGACGACGCTTGCTGGGCGCCTCTTCTCGGTCCAGGCGCAGCTCCCTATTGCGATCGCTGCTGCAGGGGTTGGTGCGTTGCTCGGACAACTCCTCGGCGAGCGAGTCCTTGGTGGGCTAATCCCTATCGGTGGCGTGGCATGGCCCGCCCCACTCATCGGCGCACTGATCGTTGAACGACTCGCGGCCCGCATCGCAAGCGGCTGGGAGCGTGGTAGACAGCCCTGAGGGCGACGGAGCTCGTGGATCCCTCTGCTACGCTCGGAACATGAAGCGAGACCCACGGATTCCTTCATACAGTGCCGCCGAACTGCGGTCGCGATTCATCGCCTTTTTTGAGGCTCGCGGGCACGCCGCCGTGCCAAGCGCCTCACTACTGCCTGCGGGAGATGCCACCCTCCTCTTCACGAACTCTGGGATGGTGCAGTTCAAAGAGTTGTTCAGTGGTGCGGAGACACGCTCGTACACCAGAGCGGTTGACTATCAGCGCTGCCTTCGGGTGGCCGGGAAGCACAACGACTTTGAGGAGGTCGGGCGCACGCCCCGGCACCACACCCTCTTCGAGATGCTCGGGAGCTGGTCGTTTGGCGATTACTTCAAGCGCGACGCGATCCTCTGGGCGTGGGAGTTCTTGACGGTCGAGCTCGGCATCCCCGCCGACCGACTTGCCGCGACGATCTATTCCGATGACGAAGAGGCGGCGGCGATCTGGCGGGACGAGATTGGCCTCCCCGCGGAACGCCTCGCTCGCTGGGGGAACGTAGAGAAGGGTGACGATGCCAACTTCTGGCGCATGGCCGAGACCGGACCGTGCGGTCCATGTTCGGAGATTCACTTTGATCGCGGCGCCGAGCTCTCCTGTGGTTCGACGTGTACCCCGGATCACTCTGAACAGTGCCCGCGTTGGCTTGAGATTTGGAACCTTGTCTTTATGCAGTACGAGCAGCACTCGGATGGCCGTCGCACCGAGCTGCCATTCAAGAGTGTCGATACGGGGATGGGCCTCGAACGACTCGCCAGCGTCAGCCAGCAGGTGCTCTCGAACTATGACACCGACCTCTTTCTCCCAATCCATGCGCTCTTGCAGAAGATCACGGGTCACGACGAAGCGACGTTTGAGAAGCAACGATTCAGCTATCAGGTGATTGCTGACCACTCGCGTGCGGTGACATTCTTGCTCGCGGATGGAGTACGTCCAGGGAATGAGGGACGAGGCTATGTGTTGCGCCGCATCATTCGACGTGCGGTTCGCCACGGACGCCTTCTTGGGATTGAGCGTTCGTTTCTCCCTGAGGTTGCACGCGTGGTGATTCGGATGATGAGCGAGGCCTACCCATACCTTCGTGAGAGTGAGACGGTTGTTGTGGAGTCACTTGAGCGCGAAGAGGCGCAGTTTGCACGGACGCTGGACGGCGGGTCGGCCCTCCTCGCCGATGCGTTGGCGCCGCTTGCAAAGGGGGCGAGCGCGGTTGGGATGCGTGCTGATCAACTACCTAACGATGCGCCGCAACTTGACGGAGGCGTCGCCTTCAAGCTCCATGACACCTTCGGGTTCCCCATTGATCTCACCGTTGAACTCGCCGCTGAGCGGGGCGTTGCGGTGGATCGTGCTGGGTTTGACGCAGCGCTCGCGGAACAGCGAGAGCGCTCCCGTGGCGGGAAGAAGGCGGAGCTTGCCGAGCACGCCGCCTCCGTTTCTTTGCTGGAGGAGATGCTCCGCGCTGTTGGCGACACGGAGTTCATCGGGTACGAACATCTTGAGGGGAGCGCCACGGTTACGGGGATTCTGACAGGGGCAGGGACCACGGCGCGTGCCGAAGCGGGAAGTGCGCGACTTGTGGTTGATCGAACCCCGTTCTACGCCGAACGCGGCGGCCAGGTCGGTGACCAGGGCGACCTGCTTGCGGCGGACGGAGCACTCATTGGACACATCACGGACACGCAGCGTCCGGTTGGCGCAATGACACTGCACGAGACGGAGCTACGTCGGCCGATCGCCGTGGGCGACAAGGTCACGCTGCGTGTAGACGTGCCGCGCAGGGAGGCAACGGTCCGTAACCATACTGCGACCCACCTGCTTCATCGCGCGATCCGAATCGTTGCAGGGGCTGATGCGAAGCAGCGAGGATCACTTGTCCACCCCGAATATCTTCGGTTTGACTATCCGCTCGACCGTGCCTTGACGCGCGACGAGCGCGACGCGGTTGAGGCCGAAGTGCAGCGCGCGATTCGGTCCAACATTCCGATTGTGGCGGCGCAGATGAGTATGAAGGAGGCGGTGGGCGCTGGCGCGGACGCCTTCTTTGACGAGAAGTATGGTGAACGCGTTCGTACAATCAGGATGGCGGACTACTCCCATGAGCTCTGCGGTGGCACCCACTGCAGCGCAACAGGCGAGGTAGGGAGCTTCGTCATCACCTCTGATCGCAGCATCGGTTCTGGCCTCCGTCGCATTGAAGCCTTAAGCGGCCCAGTAGCGGACGCGTACCTGCGCGCACGAGTGAAGAGCGTGGAGGCGGCGGCCGATCTTCTTGGGCTCCAGGATCACGAGCTGCTCCTTCAGAAGATCAGCCAACTCCAGTCGGAGCTCAAGGGCGCGAAGCGCCGGGCACGTGAAGGTGGCGCGCAGCGCGTAGATCCTGCCGCGCTGGTTGCACGAGCGGCGAGCGCACCTGCTGGCCACCGAGTCCTCATCGCCAGCGTGGATGTGGAGGACGTTGAGGAGCTCAAGGACCTTTCGAATCAACTTCGGAAGCGAATGGGCCCTGGCGTGATTGCCCTCGTACGTGCGGGGGGAGCGCCAGACATCCTTGTCGTCGTTGAGGGGGTCGATGCAGCGGTGGCGAATGCAGGGAGCATTGTCTCGGTTGGCGCGGCGGCAATCGGCGGGCGTGGCGGCGGAAAGGCGAACATGGGCCAAGGGCGTGGCGCAGAAGGGAGTGATGCGGCACTCGCGATCGCCGCAATGGCTGCCGCGCTCGGCGTCCCCGCGACCGGCGCTGCCGAATGAGCGGCGTTGGCCGGCGACTCGGCATTGATCTTGGTGATCGCCGCATCGGTCTCGCCGTCGCCGTTGATGATGCCCCGCCACGTGGACTTCCAACGATGCTGCGAGCGGGTCGTGCCAGCGTGGATGCGGCACGGCTTGCCATCATCTGCGGTGAGCAACGCATAGAACGACTCGTGATCGGACTCCCGCTGCACAGCGATGGACGGACGAGCGCGCAGGGTGAGAAGACGCTCAGCTGGGCCGATGAGGTTGCAGGTCAACTGCGCCTGCCAGTGACCTTCATTGACGAGCGCTACTCATCGGAGCGTGCCAAGGAGCGGGTGGGTCGGCAGGGCGGTGGTGCAGGCGGCGGTGAACCTGGCCCGCGTCGACGCGCGACATACCGTGCATCCATTGACCAAGCGGCAGCTGAACTAATCCTCGAAGACGAAGCCGATCCAAGCTTGCACGTCGATCCGGGCCTGATTCGCGCGGGGGGCGAGGAGTGAGCGCCACGCGTCGCCTTGCGCTACTCGCAACGCTTCTGCTGCTGCTTGCCGTGGGTCGTGCCGCCGCTCCGTTGATCCTGGGCGACGCACTCATCAGCGCTGGTCTGCGTTCACCTGGGATCCTTTCGCTCCCTCTGATTGGCGACATTGCGGTTGATCGACTCGGGGAGCGCATTTCCGCTCCTGCATCGGACGATACGTCGCTTGTGAGGGTAGAGATCGCGGAAGGGAGTAGCACCGCTGCGATCGCTGAGCAACTCTATTCGGCAGGGTTGATTGCTGATCCAACAGGTTTCATCGTGGCAGTTGGTCGTGCTGGGCTCGAGGGGAAGCTGCAGGCGGGAGTCTTTCAGGTGGCGGAGAGCATGACGCCAGCAGAGGTTGCTGCGGCTCTGACACAGCCGTATCGCGAGCCGACAATCGCCGTACAGTTGCGAACTGGCTTGCGGCTTGAACAGATCGTTGCGCAAGCTGGGACGATTGATCTCCCCTTCACACAGCGCGAACTTCTCGACCTCTTACGCACGCCACCCGCCGAGCTGATCGCCGACTACGACTGGCTTGACCTGCCTCGCGGGGGAACGTTGGAGGGGAGACTCGGATCCGGCACATTCAATGTACCTGTGAGCGCCACTGCTGAGCGCTTTGTCCGCATGCTGCTCGACCGCTTCGCGGAACAGGTTCCTGCTGAGTTGCGCGGTAGAGCGGCAGACGGACGTTCGTTCCATGAGGTGTTGACCCTCGCCTCAATCGTTGAGCGAGAGGCAGCTCTTGATGAGGAGCGGCCGCGAATGGCGGGTGTCTACGCGTATCGCCTTCAGGAGGGGATCGGTCTCTTCGCGGACCCGACCATTATCTGGGTGGCAGACTCAGCGGCACTTCGAACCTTGAAGCTCTCGCAGTGGGAGAACTATGAGTTCTGGACCTTCCCGCCTCAGCCGTATGTTGGCTTGGTGCCGCCGCGCGTGCCGCAGGACCTTGTCCCCTGGAACACCTTTGTTCGGGGTGGGCTCCCGCCAACCCCCGTCGCTTCTCCATCGCGCGCGTCAATTGAGGCGGCGCTCAACCCAGACATGAGCCGCAAAGAGATGTACTTCGTTCTGATCCCGGATAGTGGTGGCCGACACGACTTCAGCAAGACGCTCGCTGAGCATGAAGCGAAGGCCAAGAAGTACGGTTACAGGTGAGCGCGATGGAGGCGAGGTGCCCGGTTCCTAGTGATTTCGCCGCGCCACCCAATCAGGTAGACCTTCAACGATGGAGTGATGCAGATGCGGCGGCACGACCTGCGCGGATTGCGGCGATTCGCGCGCGTGCCCGAGCGGAGGGTCTTGACGCACTCTTGCTTACGTCACACGCGGATGCGCGCTACTTTTCTGGCATCTGCTTCGGGCCAAATGAGGAACCGACCGCCGGCGTAAGTGGCTGGACTCTCATCTCCGCGGATGCGTTCGCGATCTTTGCCGACTCTCGGTACACGGTACAGGCACGCCGTGAAGCGGCGCTTGCCACCCCACTCGACCCGGGGAGTGATCCGGGTGCGGCAATCGCAGCGTGGGCGAAGTCCCACGGGATACGGAGCCTCGGGGTTGACCCAGGTGCAATCCGTCACGCGATCTGGGAACGCATTCGTGAGGCTGCCCCCGAACTTACCCTTACGCCGACGAAAGGTTGGGGGGTTGCCCTCCGCGCCGTCAAAGAGCCAGCGGAAGTCGAGCGGATCGCTGCCGCCTGCGCGGTGGCAGACCGCGCGCTGGCCGCCGTCCTGCCGAAACTCCTCCCTGGTGCAACCGAGTCGGAGCTCGCGTGGCTCTTGGAGCGCGAAATGCGTGAGGGCGGAGCCGAGGCACTCGCATTTGATGTGGCAGCTCTTGCAGGCGCAAACGCCGCGCTCCCGCATGGAAACCCAGGGGCTCGTCCGTTTCAACGAGGCGAGGTTGCACTCTTTGACTTCGGCGCACAAGTTGCGGGCTATCGCAGCGACATGACACGCACGCTCTTTGTTGGTGCTGCATCGGATGCTGATCTTGCGCGCTACCAGCGCGTGCTTGACGGACAGCGGGCGGCGATCGCTCTACTGAAACACGCGGTGGAGAGCGGGGCACCAGCGCTCCCCTCTGGACGCGCAGCAGACGACGCCGCACGCGCGGCAATGGGTAACGTGGACGGCGTGTATGAACACGGGCTCGGGCACGGCATTGGACTGCAGACGCATGAGTCGCCATCGCTCTCGCGCGGTGCACCCGAGACTCCGCTCCCATCTCCAACCGTTTTCAGTGTTGAGCCCGGGATCTACCTTGAGGAGCGAATCGGGATTCGCATTGAAGATCTCGTTGCGGTGGACCTTGCGGGACGCAGCCTGAGCACCCTCACGCGATTCCCTTCCGCCCCCTTGATCGTGGGCTGACGGTTAGACTGGCAGGCAAGAGAGGGTCCTGGCCGAGCGGCCGTGCGGCCGAAAGAGAGGGGGAGCCAGATGATTTCAACCGGCGAACTTAAGAAGGGGATCGTCATTGAGTTGGAGGGTGACCTCTGGCAGATCCTTGAGTACCACCACATCAAGGTTGGTCGAGGTTCGGCGCAGGTTCGAATCAAGTTCCGCAACGTTCGGAAGCAGTCCATCGTTGAAAAGACCTTCCAGGCTGGTGAAAAGTTCCCACGTGCCACACTGGAGCGTCGGCCCGCACAGTTTCTCTTTTCGGATGGCAACGATTACACGTTCATGGACACCTCAAACTACGATCAGTTCGTCATCACGAGCGACCAGCTTGGCGAGGCGAAGGATTACATCAAGGACAACCTTGTGCTTGAGCGAATCAGCTACGAGGACGAGACGCTTGGGGTTGAACTCCCAATCAACATTGATCTTGTCGTCAAGGAGACGGATCCTGGTTTCGCAGGAGATACGGCGACTGGTGCGCGTAAGCCCGCCACCCTTGAGACAGGCCTCGTGGTGCAGGTCCCGCTCTTTGTGGGCGTTGGTGATGTCATCCGCGTGGACACGCGTACCGGCGAATACCAGACTCGCGTCTGATCACGCAGCCTGTCCCAGAAGAGGCACTCAGCGTCTCTGAAGTTGCCGCACGCATCCGTGCCCAAATCAGCGAAGATCCTTTCCTCGCATCGTGTGCGGTTATTGGCGAAGTCCAGAGCAGCATGCGCAGCACAGCGGGGCACGAGTACCTCACGCTTCGTGACGCCGAGTCGACGCTTGATGCGGTTCGGTTCCGCGGAAGCATTCGTCCTGGCGAGGAGGCTCCGGCGGTCGGTGAGATCGTAATCTTGATCGGCAGGATCGATCTCTATACCCCGCGCAGTCGGTATCAGTTGATTGCGAACACGCTGATCCGACCAGGCGGGATCGGTCTCCTCTCACAGGAGCTGGAGGCGCTAAAGCGAAAACTCCAGGCCGAAGGTCTCTTCGATGCAGCCCGGAAACGCCCAATCCCTGTCGCACCGCAAGGGATTGCGATCGTCACCTCTCGCTCCGGCGCGGTCTTGCACGATGTGATTCGCGTCCTGCGCGGAGCTGCGCCGCAGACGCGACTCGTTCTCGTCCATGCGCCAGTTCAAGGTGCTACGGCTCCAGCAGAACTGGCTGATGCCATTCGGCGCGCCAATGCGCATGCGGCTCGGGAGGCGCGCGCGGGGATCGGGAACGCGCCGAGCGTAATCCTGCTCGCGCGAGGCGGAGGATCAAGTGACGATCTGTCCGCCTTCAACAGCGAAGAGCTCTTACGTGCGATCGCGGCCTCCCAACTTCCAGTGCTCTCCGCCGTAGGACACGAATCGGATGTGACGTTGGCAGACCTGGTCGCAGATGATCGTGCTGGGACGCCGAGCATTGCGGCGGCACGACTCTCACCAAATCTTGATCTGATTCGCGCCCAACCGCTGCAACTGCTCGGCCGTGCATACCAAGCTGTGCAACGTATTCTCATTCAGTGTGCTGCTGAACTTCGCGAGGAGAAGCGGTCGTTGGCTGCAATCGGACCTGAGAATCAAGTTGAACGGGAGGAAGAGCGCCTCGCACAGATGGGGGACGACCTTGTGCGTGGGATCCGACTCTCCCTTCGAGGGGCGGCGCACCAGGTACGACAGGCACACCTCCTCCTCGCCGCCCTTTCGCCGCTTGCCATTCTGTCTCGCGGATATGCCATGGTTGAAGGGCGGGATGGGTCGATTGTGCGCTCATGGCGACAAGCTCCCGCTGGGCGTGAGATTCTAGTGCGGCTCGCCGAGGGGTCACTTGTGGCGAACGTGAAGCGCAGCGAAAAGGGGGGTCGAGATGGCGGCAAAGCGTCGTAAGCCGACCAGCAGCGCGCTCCCCGAAGATTTTGAGACAACGATGCGCGAGATTCGGAGTATCGTGGAGCGACTCGAATCTGAGGATGGTGGCCTTGAAGCCGCCGTCACCCACTTTGAACGTGGCGTGAAGCTGCAACAGCACGCACAGAAGCAGCTTGAGGCTGCGCGACTGCGGATTGAAGAGCTGCTCCCTGAGGGTGGGCTGGCAGCGCTCGACGCAGATGATGACGAGGAGGAGCAGTGAGCGTTGAGCCGCGCAGGGTTGTGGACGAAGGGATCGCACTACGTGCGGTCGGTCCTGACTCGCTCCTCGCGCGACTGAGCGGACCAAGCGACCTTAAGGGGCTCTCCGAAGCCGAGCTCACGCAGTTGGCTGAGGAGGTGCGCACCGCGATCATCGCCACGACGGCGGTGACGGGGGGTCACTTGGGCCCGAGCCTCGGGGTGGTGGAGTTGACGATTGCGCTGCATCACATCATGTCTTCACCCGTCGACCGGATCGTGTTTGATACCGGCCATCAAGCGTACCCACACAAACTTCTCACGGGTCGCCTGGCACGTTTCGGCAGCTTGCGTCAACTCGGCGGCATCGGCGGATTCCCGCGCCGGAGCGAGTCGCCGCACGACGTGTTCGATGGTGGCCATGCTGGAACGGGGATCTCCATTGGGCAAGGCCTCGCGCTCGCCCGTGATGTTCGTGGAAGTAGCGAAAAGATTGCGGTCGTCGTTGGAGACGCGGCGCTTATGAGCGGACTCAGCCTGGAAGCGCTCAACGACATTGGGCATCGTCAAACAAAGATGCTGATCGTGCTGAATGACAATGAGATGTCAATCTCGCCGACGGTAGGCGCGATCTCAACCTACCTCTCCAAGGTCAAGCTCTCGGGTACATGGCGAGAAAGCAAGAGTCGGTACGATCGCATCATCGGGGCGATTCCACTCGTTGGAGCGACCCTCGTTCGGTTCTCGAAGAGTTTCCGTCGCTCCGTAATCTCCTTTGCACAGGAGCCTGGGCGACTCTTTGAAGACCTCGGTATCACCTATGTCGGCGTACTAGACGGGCATAACCGCGTTCAGATGGAAGAGGCATTCACGAGCGCGTTCAACATGCCAGGGCCGGTGATCGTGCACGTGCGCACACAGAAGGGTCGCGGATACAGGCCGGCGGAAGCCGATCCGATCACCTTCCACGGAGCAGCACTCCCGAAGATGGAGGTTGGCGTGGCCACGGATTCATACGGTAAGGCGGGCGCGGTCCCTGTTGCCCCCGCGCCGAAGAAGCCGAACTACACCTCCGCATTTGCAGCGGAGCTCGTTGCTGCCGCCGCGGAAGATCGCCGCATCGTCGCGATAACTGCGGGCATGCCAACCGGGACGGGGCTCGACACATTCGCAAAGGCGTACCCAGATCGCTTCTACGATGTTGGGATTGCGGAACAGCATGCGGTAGCCGCCGCAACCGGAATCGCGATGGGTGGTGGGCGACCAGTGGTTGCGATCTACTCCACCTTCATGCAGCGGGCGTGGGATCAGATCGTCCACGACGCCTGCCAGAACGATCAGCCAGTTCTCCTTGGAGTTGATCGTGCCGGGCTGGTTGGCGAGGACGGGACGAGCCACCAGGGGATGTTCACCCTGACCGCACAGCGGCAGATCCCGCGCCTCGTGATCGCCTCACCGAAAGATGAGCAGGAGCTCAGAGCGCTCGTGCGCACTGCGCTCGCACAGGATCATCCGTTCGCGCTGCACTATCCTCGGGACAGCGTTGAAGGGGTTCCGGTTCGCGATCCGAAGCCGATCCTTGTTGGTAAGGCAGAGACGCTCGCTGAGGGGACAGATATCGTCATCGTTGGATTCGGCCCAATTGTGCAGCGCGGCATGCGCGTTGCAGAGCGACTCCGCAGCAGCGGACTCTCGGTCGGCGTGGTCAATGCGATCTGGGCGAGTCCGATCGATGATGACCTCTACCGTCGTCTGGGGCGTTCCACAACGTTGCTTGTCACGCTGGAAGAGAGCGTCGCTGCTGGGGGTTTCGGCGGGGCCGTGCTTGAATCGCTCGCGGCGGATCAGGCGGCAACTGGGCAGCCCGTCCGCGCCACGATCCTGAACATTGGTATCCCGGCGGGGGCATTCGTTGATCATGGAAGTGTCAGCGATCTACGCACGTTGATCGGGCTCGATGAGGCCGGGATTGAGCGCCAGATCCGTGCTGTCTGGGAGGCACGCCGCCCCAGCTAGCCCTCGCTCCGTACGCCACCCGAGTGTGGCCGTATGCGATGATGCGACTATGCGCCGCTATGGATTCGTCTACAACCCAACCAATGACCTCGCCCTCGAGGCATGGGACGAGGCGGCAGGTTGGTGTGCCGCGCGCGGCATCGAACATTGGGGGTTCGCAGCCGAGGAGCGCGAAAGCATCGCGACGGCTCTCCCAGGTAGCGAAGTGCTCGTCTCGCTCGGCGGGGACGGCACCTTCCTCCGCGCCGCCGCCGCCGTAGCCGAGCAGAGGGTCCCGCTCCTCGGCATCAACCTCGGCAAGATCGGTTTCCTCGCTCGGTCTGAGAGCTTCCAGCTCGCAAGCGCCCTTGAGGCGTTCAGTGAGGGGAGGTGGAGTGCGCAGGAGCGAATGGCGCTTCGTGCAACCGTGCAGCGCGCCGATGGCGGGGAGCGCACCTTCACCGCACTCAATGATGTGGTGGTGGCGCGTGGGCGTCTTCCGCGCGTGGTTCGCCTGGACGTTGCGATCGGAGAGAGCCACCTTGCCACCTACATTGCAGATGGCGTGGTTGTCGCATCGCCAACGGGATCCACGGGTTACTCCTTCTCCGCGGGCGGACCGATCCTTGACCCGGTGAGCCGCAATATCATCGTCACCCCAATCGCCGCCTACCTCGCCACTCTTCGATCAGTCGTAGTCTCAGCCGACCAGGTGGTCATCTGCACGGTTGTTGACGGCGAAGAGGCGGTAATCTCAATCGACGGATGGATCGATGAGCCGCTCGCCGTAGGTGATCGAGTGCGAGTTTCAGCCGCGCCACTTCCGATTCGCTTTGCTGAACTCCATGGCCTCGCCCCCTTCTGGGACCTTGTGCGCCAGAAGGTGGATCTCCTTCCCAGGTGAGCGCCGCGAAGCGCACCTCCGCGAACGGGTCGCGAATCATCGAGCTTGGTGTCTCTGGGCTCGCAATCATTGACACTGTCCGCGTTGAGCTTG
>CAXRAV010000020.1:0-3806 GCA_964228585.1 Candidatus Limnocylindrus sp.
GACGTGCGAGATGGAGATCGTGATGCCGCGCTCGCGCTCTTCTGGGGCGTTGTCGATCGTGTCGAAGGCGCGGTACTCGGCCTTCCCCTTCAAGGCGAGGTACTTCGAGATCGCGGCGGTCAGGCTCGTCTTGCCGTGGTCAATGTGCCCGATCGTACCGATGTTGACGTGCGGCTTCGACCGCTCAAACTTCCCCTTTGCCATCTCGAACTCCTTCCTTCTTCTCTACTGTTTTTCTACAACCAACCGACAGGGCGACGCCCCTATGCCTGCGCCGCGGACTTGTTCTTCGCCACGAGCTCCTGCGCAATGTGCGAAGGAACCTCGGCGTAGTGGGAGAGCTCCATGGAGAAGGCTGCTCGTCCCTGGGTCATCGATCGAAGATCGGTAGCGTAGCCGAACATCGTCGCAAGCGGGACGTGCGCCTTGACGACCTGGGTGGTGCCACGGTTCTCCATACCAAGCACCTGACCGCGGCGGCTGTTGAGGTCACCCATGACGTCGCCCATGAACTGCTCAGGCATCGTCACTTCGACCCCCATCACCGGCTCGAGCACGCACGGGTCCGCCTTCGCAAAGGCGTCCTTCAGGGCCATCGAGCCTGCGATCTTGAATGCCATTTCCGACGAGTCAACGTCGTGGTACGAGCCGTCCACCAGGGTGACGGTGACGTCAACGCCTGGGAACCCTGCATAGATGCCAGTCTGGAGCGCTTCACGGGCACCCTCGGCGATCGGCTTGATGAATTCGCGCGGTACAGAGCCGCCGACAATCTTGTCGACGAAGACATAGCCGCTCCCCTTCTCTCCTGGCTCGGCAACGATCACCGCGTGGCCGTACTGACCCTTGCCGCCGGACTGACGGACAAAGCGGCCTTCGCCGTTCGCGCGCTTGCGGATGGTCTCGCGATAGGAAACGGACGGGCGGCCGATGTTCGCCGCCACGTTGAACTCGCGCACCATGCGGTCGACGATGATGTCCAGGTGAAGCTCGCCCATGCCAGCGATTCGTGTCTGGCCGGACTCCTGGTCGGTGTGCACGCGGAATGTTGGATCCTCTTCTGCGAGGCGCTGCAGCGCAACGCCCATCTTCTCCTGGTCGGCCTTGGTCTTCGGCTCGACGCTGAGCTCAATGACTGGATCTGGGAAGGTCATCGATTCGAGGACGATTGGATTCTCAGGGTCGCAGAGGGTATCCCCCGTGAAGGTGTCCTTCAGGCCGATCGCGGCGGCAATGTCGCCGGTGCGAACTTCGTCGATCTCTTCACGATGGTTTGCGTGTAGGCGGATGAGACGGCCGATGCGCTCCTTCTTCCCCTTCGCAGGGTTGAGGACATATGAACCAGCCTTCAGAACGCCCGAGTAGACGCGGAAGAATCCAAGCTTTCCAACGAATGGGTCGGCAGCGATCTTGAAGGCGAGTGCCGCGAATGGGGCCTCGTCCTCGACCGGTCGCGAAAGTTCATCGGTGATGTCGCGTGGGTTCGTCCCCTTCACGCCAGGGACGTCGAGTGGGCTCGGGAGATACTCGACGACCGCATCTAGCATCGGCTGTACGCCCTTGTTCTTGAGGGCGGACCCAGTAAGCACGGGAACAAACTTGTAGTTGAGGGTGCCGGCGCGAACGCCTTCGCGGACCTGCTCCTGGCTGAGTGTCCCCGTTTCCAAATAGACTTCCGTGAGCTTATCGGTCTGTCCCGCCGCCTGATCGAGGAGGAAGGCGTGCCACTTGTCGGCCTCGGCCTTTAGTTCCGCGCGGATCGGGCGTCGCTCGCTCTTCTCCCCCTTGTCGTCGAGATAGACGATCTCTTCCATGGCAATGAGGTCAATCACGCCTTCGAACTTGTCTTCCATGCCGATCGGCAACTGGAGCGGTACGGCGTTTGCGCCGAGTCGGTCCTTGATCATGTCGAAGCAGCGCCAGAAGTCGGCACCCGTGCGATCCAACTTGTTGATGAAGCAGAAGCGAGGAACGGCGTGGCGGTCGGCCTGGCGCCAGACGGTCTCAGACTGTGGCTCCACGCCAGCAACGCCGTCGAAGATCACCACCGCACCGTCGAGGACTCGCAGGGAGCGCTCCACCTCAACGGTGAAGTCCACGTGCCCGGGCGTATCGATGATGTTGATCGTGTGGTCCTTCCAGGCACAGGTCGTTGCCGCGGCGGTAATAGTGATGCCGCGCTCCTGCTCCTGCTCCATCCAGTCCATCGTCGCAGCACCTTCGTGCACTTCGCCGATCTTGTGGATCTTCTTTGTATAGAAAAGGATGCGCTCGGTGACTGTGGTCTTGCCGGCGTCAATGTGCGCGATGATCCCGATGTTTCGGGTCCGCTCAAGTGGAGTTGTTCGCGCCATCTTAGCGGCCTCCTAGAACCTGAAGTGGCTGAAGGCCTTGTTCGCCTCCGCCATCTTGTGAGTCTCTTCGCGGCGCTTCACTGCTGCACCAAGATTGTTGGATGCATCCATGAATTCAGCGGCGAGCTTGTCGACCATGCTCTTCCCTGAACGCTTGCGTGCCGCCTGGACGAGCCAGCGCACACCGAGGCTGAGGCGGCGCTCGCCGCGAATCTCAACTGGCACTTGGTACGTGGCGCCACCTACGCGGCGAGGCTTCACTTCGATCAGTGGAGTTGCATTTCGAAGCGCAAGGTCAAGAACCTCAAGGCCCGGCTTGTTCGCCTGCGTCTCGATGCGCTCAAGCGTCTCGCGGAGGATGCGCTCGGCCAAGCCGCGCTTGCCGCTCAGCATGACCTTCACAACGAAGCGGTCGATCGTCTTGTTCGCCGGTACAACTTCGTACTTCAGCTTTCGTGGGACCGTTGTACGACGTGGCATCGCTTACTTCTTCTTCGCTTCAACGGCGGACTTTGCGCCGTACTTCGAGCGACTCTGCATGCGATCCTTCACGCCCGACGCATCAAGGGCGCCGCGCACGATGTGATACTTCACCGACGGGAGGTCCTTCACGCGTCCACCGCGGACAAGCACCACGCTGTGCTCCTGAAGGTTGTGGCCGATGCCAGGGATGTAGGCGGTAACTTCCATCTGGTTCGTCAACTTCACACGCGCAATCTTTCGCAGCGCGGAGTTCGGCTTCTTTGGGGTCATGGTGCGCACAATCAGGCAGACGCCACGCTTCATCGGGGCGCCCTCAGCGACCTCTTGTCGCTGCTTAATGCCGTTCCAGTTCTTTCGGAACGCGGACGCCTTGACCTTGCTGATCTTGGTCTTGCGTCCCTTTCGAACGAGCTGATTGATCGTAGGCACAGTTCGCGCGCGCTCCTTATCTCTTCTGGCTTCCTGCTGATTGCCGCTCGTGGCAGAGCCACAGTGGCACGGACGGTGGAGCGTAGCAGCCTCGTGCTCAGGGTGTCAAAGCACCGTGCTCAGCGGCCGATCAGCTCGTTACTCCTTTGACCCCCCGTCCGCCCCCTTGGCGGCTGCCGCGTCGGCGGCGAGTGGGTTGAACTCCTCCCCTTCTGGGGCTGGCTTCTCCTCCGTGAGGAGGGCGACCAGCTGGGAGACGTCGTCCTGCGGGCCAGCAGCATCCTCGGTCTGGAGGAAGACGTTGAAGTCGTCCTGACCGAAGTCGGCTGGAAGTTCCCCGCCTGCGAGGGCGGCGGCCGCTCGGAGCTTCTCCTCCGCCTTGCGCTTGGCGACGGCGTCAGGTGCACCTGTCCCGGCAGGGATGAGCTTGCCGATGATGACGTTCTCCTTGAGGCCGACCAGGCGGTCTCGTGCCCCCGTGATCGCCGCCTCGGTGAGCACGCGCGTGGTCTCCTGGAAGGAGGCGGCGGCGAGGAAGCT
>CAXRAV010000021.1:0-3034 GCA_964228585.1 Candidatus Limnocylindrus sp.
GGGTCCGGTAGATAACGGCGCAGACGGGATCAGCCCGGGCGGCGTGAGCGTCACCAGCGTGAAGTCGATCCGCATTGAGGACGAGATGCGCACGAGCTACCTCGATTACGCCATGAGCGTGATCGTGGCTCGCGCCCTTCCAGACGTGCGTGACGGCCTCAAGCCCGTCCACCGCCGCATCCTCTACACCATGGGCGAGATGGGCCTCTCTGGAGGCTCCGCGTATCGCAAGTGCGCCGCGATCGTCGGTGAAGTCATGGGTAAGTACCACCCGCACGGCGACGGCGCACTGTATGACGCACTGGTCCGCCTGGCGCAGGACTTCTCCATGCGCCACCCACTCGTTGACGGTCAGGGAAACTTCGGTTCCGTCGACGGCGACTCCGCCGCTGCCATGCGCTACACCGAGGCACGACTCACCGCCATCGCCGGAGAGATGCTCGCCGACATCGACCACGACACTGTTGACTTCACGCCAAACTACGACGGCACGCAGAAGGAGCCGAGCGTCCTTCCGTCGCGCATGCCAAACCTCCTCGTCAACGGTTCTGCAGGGATCGCCGTTGGAATGGCGACCAACATCCCGCCGCACAACCTCGGTGAAATCGCCGACGCTGCGATCGCACTCGTCGAGAACCCACAGCTCACCGCTGAAGAGTTGAGCGCACTCGTCCTGGCACCGGACTTTCCAACTGGGGGCGTCCTCTACCGCTACGACAACATCAAGAATCCACTCACCGGAAAGACCGAACGCGTCGACGCGATCCGACAGATGTATGCGCACGGTCGCGGACGTGTTGTTGTGGAAGGGAAGACGAGCTTTGAAGAGGCACGCGGTGACCGCACCGCGATCATCATCCATGAGCTTCCATACCAGGTGAACAAGGCAACTCTGGTTGAGAAGATCGCCGACCTCGTGAAAGAGGGGCGCATTGAAGGGATCTCTGACCTCCGCGACGAATCAGACCGCGACGGAATGCGCATCTACGTTGAGGTGAAGCGAGACGGCAACCCGCACAAGGTGCTCAACAAACTGTTGAAGCTCACGCCACTTCGTGCCGCGTTCAGCATGAACATGCTTGCACTGGTTGACGGACAGCCGCAGACGCTCTCACTTAAGTCGGTGCTGCAGCATCACATTGAACATCGACGAGTGATCGTCCGCCGCCGCACCGAATTTGAACTGAAGAAGGCGCAGGAGCGCGCGCATATCTTGGAAGGCCTCAAGATTGCGCTGGACAACCTCGATGCAGTGATCAAGACGATCCGCGCCGCCGCAGATGTGGATGTTGCGCGCGAACAGTTGATGGGCAAGTTCAAACTGAGCGAGCTGCAGGCTCAGGCGATCCTTGACATGCGCCTCGCGCGGCTCGCCGCACTCGAGCGCAAGAAGATCGAAGACGAGTACCTTGAGGTGCTCGCACTGATCAAGGAGTTGCAAGACATCCTCGCCAATCCGAAGCGCGTCTCCAAGATCATTGCCGCGGAGTACGCAAAGATGAAAGAGAAGTTCGGCGACAAGCGCCGCACGCGAATCGCTCAAGATGCAACCCGCGAGATGTCCGATGAAGACCTGATTGCCGACGAGGATGTGGTGATCACGATCAGTGGTCGTGGCTACATCAAGCGCCAGCCGCTCACCGCATACCGCCAGCAGCATCGCGGCGGAAAGGGCGTGCGCGGCATGACAACCCGCGAAGAGGACGCAGTGAAGTCGCTCCAGGTTGCGAACACGCACGACTGGGCCTTCTTCTTCACCAACAAGGGTCGCTGCTTCAGCACGAAGGTGCACGAGATTCCAGACGCTTCGCGTCAGAACAAGGGGATCCCAATCGTCAATCTTCCTGGCGTGCAAGTTGAGTCCGGGGAAGTCCCTGTTGCAACGGTGATCCTGCAGAACTTCAGCGCAGGTGGCTACCTCGCCTTCTCCACGAAGAAGGGGGTCATCAAGAAGACGGCGCTCGAGCAGTTTGAGAAAGTGCGCTCGTCGGGAATCATCGCGATCACCCTTGATAAGGGCGACGAGCTTGCGCAAGTGATCCCAACATCTGGAGAAGACGACATTGTTCTCGCCACGCGACAGGGTCGCATCTGCCGCTTCCATGAGAAGGAGGCGCGACCGATGGGACGCTCCGCCGGCGGCGTCATTGGCATCCGCCTCGCTCGACAGGGAGACCTTGTGGTGGCCGCGGCAGTGGTGGAGCCTGGAGCCGACCTCCTCGTCCTCACCGAGACCGGCTTCGGAAAGCGGGTCCCGGTTGCAGCCTTCAGCCGCAAGCACCGCGGCACCCAAGGCGTTCGGCTCATCCCTCTGGAGGGTCGCAAGACCGGACCTGTGGTCGCCGTGCGCCAGGTGAGCGAGGCTGACGAAGAGGTCATCCTGATCAGCGCCGAAGGGCAGGTGGTACGCACGAAGCTCGAATCGATCGCCACCCGCAATGACGGCAGCTCCCAGGGCGTTCGCGTCATGACCCTCCGTGAAGGGGACAAGGTGGCGGGGATCGCCGCCTTCCGCACGGGGCTAGCAAAGCGCGACTCCGACGGCGAGAATGAGGAGGCCCCTGAGGGGGAGGCCAGTCCCCCTCGCGCAAAGGCGGCAAAGGTCGCCGCCGCAAAGGTCGCAGCCAAAGCGGCACCAAAGATTGCCCCTAAGGGGAAGGTGAAGCCAGCGGTTAAGGTGAAGGCGAAGACGGCAAAGAAGACAACGACGAAACCTACGAAGCGGCGATAGGGATCGGAGGACGGCGATGAGGGCAGATTCGATCGACGTCTATACGGGGAACGCAAACCCAGAGCTCGCGAGCAAGATCGCACGCTACCTCGGCCGTGAACTCGGCAAGGCTGAAGTGTTCGCCTTCGCCAACGAAAACATCTTCGTCAAGATCCTCGATAACGCGCGTGAAAAAGACGTCTTCATCGTGCAGCCAACATCGCGACCAGTGAGCACCTCCATCATGGAGCTGCTGATCATGATTGACGCATTCAAACGCGCCTCCGCCGGACGCATCACCGCCGTGATCCCGTACTACGGATA
>CAXRAV010000022.1:0-10883 GCA_964228585.1 Candidatus Limnocylindrus sp.
ATCTTGCTCATGCCGTCGAGCAGGCTGAACTCGGTGTGGACGTGGAGATGGGTGAAGTCGGGCTTCTTGCTCACGGAGGGAGTCTACCGAGCGAGTAGGATTAGCCGATGGATGAGCACGAACGCACGAGGATCAGGGCGGCGATTGACGCTGCCGAGGGGGGAGGGACGCCCCCTCTCTCCGATGAGCAGCTCCGCACCCTCCTCGCCGAAAGTCGCAACATCGCCATCGTTGGCGCCTCGCCGAAGCCTGATCGCCCCTCGCACGGTGTCCTACTCGCCCTCAAGGCTGCTGGCTGGCGCATCCTCCCAGTAAACCCCGCCGCAAACGCACTGGCTGATGGAGTTGCTGGACTCCCCTGCTTTCCGGACCTTGCCAGCGCAGCAGCATCACTTCCAAACGGAGAACGCATTGACCTCGTTGATGTCTTTCGACGCTCAGAAGACTGCGCCGCCGTAACACGGGATGCCATCGCGGTTGGCGCAGGTGCAGTCTGGTTACAACTCGGCATCATCAGTCCAGAGGCCGCAGCACTCGCAGCAGATGCGGGAGTCTCGTTCGTGCAAGATCGCTGCACGGCGATCGAGGTGCAGCGTCTAAAGGTTTCAGGCCCGAGCGCCTGACGAAAGAGTCAGCGGAACGGCGGGAAGAGGGCGAGCGCAATCCCAACAATGGAGGCAACGCCGACGCCGGCGAGGCGCTTTAGCCGCGAAACGATCAGCTCCCCCTCAAGGCGATCGAGAACGTCGGGACCAGCGCCAGGCGCGCCGCGCCACTCGCTGTAGCGCCTCGCTCCGCCAACACGCGTCTGATGGAGCTGATACTGCGTGAGCAGCGGCGGAAGTTGACGCGCCAGATACAGAAGGCCAGCCACCCCAAAGCCTCCGGTGACAAGGCGAACGATATCGAGCATCTCAGCGATTGAGTGCTGCGCGAATGAGTTCGCCAAGGAGCGCCGCGTCGCCACGCCCCTTGCTCGCCTTCATCGCCTGACCAACGAGGAAGCTCACCGCCTGCTGCTTCCCCGCCTTCCAGTCAGCGATCGCTTGTGGATTCGCTGCGATGACGTCGGCGATGATGCTCTCCAGCGCCCCCGTGTCGCTGATCTGGCCAAGGCCACGTGAGGCAATTACCTCACGAATATTGAGCGGCGTCGTGATCATTTCGGCGAAGAGTGCCTTAGCGGTGGTGCCGTTGATCTCCTTGCTCGCAACCGCAGCAACAAGCGCAGCAAACTGGACCGGATCAGGGTCGGCTGCCCCCTCTTTCGCCACACGGAGGTATTCGCCGCTCACCCAATTCGCAAGCAGTTTCGCGTCCAGCTCCTTCTGGGCGGCACGTGCCGCCTCAAAAAGGGCGGCGGCGCGTGGCTCAGCAACTAGGACGCTGGCGTCATATTCGGTGAGTCCGAGCTCGCTGACATAGCGCGCGCGACGAGTTCCTGGGAGCTCAGGGAGACCAGCGACGATCGCTGCGAGCCACGCAGGATCAATGTCGAGTGGTGGCAGGTCCGGCTCAGGGAAGTAGCGGTAATCGTGCGAGTCCTCCTTTGCGCGCATCGTGTAGGTGGTCTCGCTCCCCTCGTCCCATCCACGCGTCTCCTGGGTGATGGTTCCACCCGCGTCGAGCACTTCTGCCTGGCGTGACGCCTCATACGCGATCGCTCGTTCGACGGAGCGGAACGAGTTCATATTCTTCACCTCTACGCGAGTACCGAACGGAGCATCGCTTGAGGGGCGCAGTGAGATGTTCGCCTCCACGCGCATCTGGCCGTTCTCCATCTCGGCGTCAGCCGCGCCGATCGTACGCAGGAGGAGGCGGAGCTCTTCTGCGTATCGACGCGCAGTCTCACCATCACGGATGTCTGGCTCGGTGACGATCTCAAGAAGAGCGACGCCAGAGCGGTTGTAATCAATGAGGCTCGCCCTCGTACCGTCAGCACCCTTTTCATGGCGCAGGCGCGCCGTATCTTCCTCGAGGTGTGCGCGTCGAATCCGCACGGAGCCAGATCCAGCGCTCGTGGTGACGGCGATGCTGCCGTGCTCCGCAAGCGGAAGATCAAGCTGACTGATCTGGTAGCCCTTCGGGAGGTCGGGGTAGAAGTAGTTCTTTCGGTCCCAGCGTGTGGTTACGGGACTCTTCGCACCGATCGCGGCACCCACGGCGAGTACTTTCTCAATGGCAGTTCGGTTCGGCACAGGGAGGGCCCCCGGGAGGCCGAGGCAGGTTGGGCAGGTGCGCGTGTTTGGCGCGTCCCCCTCTGCCGGGATCGCACACGGGCAGAACATCTTGGTCGCAGTGCGCAGCTGCACATGGATCTCAATGCCGATCACCGCCTCCCAGCTCATGCGGAGGCCTTCCGCAGAGACACAACGAAGCGCCCTATTCGAATCAGCGCTTCACGCAGCTTCTCTTCCGATACCGCGTAGCAAATACGCACATGACCGCGCCCGCTCTCCCCAAAGGCAGACCCAGGAACTACAGCAACTCGCTCCTCTTGGAGGAGACGCTCAGCGAACACCTCGTCACTGATGCCGAGTGCCGAGATATCCGGGAAGGCGTAGAAGGCTCCCTTCGGTGCTCCCGTAGGGAGCTTCAGTGCGGCAAGTCCATCCAGCACGATGCTCCGGCGACGTGCGTAAGCGGCGCGCATTTCTTCAAGCGCGGGCTCGCCGTTGCGAAGCGCCTCAAGCGCGGCATCTTGGGACGGCGTGGGTGCGCTCATGATCGCGTACTGATGAATCTTGACGAGACCGGCAACGATCTCCGCTGGTGCGCAGAGGAAGCCGACACGCCAACCCGTCATTGCATAGGACTTAGAGAAGCCGCCGATCAGAATCGTGCGCTCCTTCATCCCTGGATACGCGGAGATCGCCCGATGCTCTGGGCCCTCATAGACGAGACGATCGTAGATCTCGTCGCTGATCACCAGGAGATCGTGCGCGACCGCGATTCGCGCGAGCGCCGCACGTGTTCCCTCGTCGAGGGTCGCGCCGGTCGGGTTCGCTGGATATCCCAAAAAGAGCGCCTTGGCACCACTCGATGCAGCATCTACCGCAGATGAATCCAAGCGCCAGCCATCATCCGCGCTCGTCGGCACCGATCGCACCTGACCACCCGCAAAGATCACGGCAGGGAGATACGCAACGTACGAGGGCTCCGGAAGGATGAGTGCGTCGCCTGGATTGATTGTCCCGCGAATGGCGAGATCAACCGCCTCAGAGGCGCCGATCGTAACGATGATCTCAGTGGCTGGATCATATCGAACACCCGATCGCTCGAAAATCTTGTCAGAGATTGCGGTGCGCAGCTCTGGCGTCCCATAGTTCGATGTGTAGTGCGTCCGCCCAGCACGAAGGCTGCTGATCGCCGCCTCGGTGATGTGCGGCGGCGTATCGAAGTCTGGCTCGCCGACACCGAGACTGATGATGTCCTCCATCTGTGCGGCGATGTCAAAGAATCGGCGGATGCCAGACGGCGGGACCGCGTGCACGCGATCGGCAAGGGTGCGCTGTGCGAAGTCGCTCATGCGGCACCTCCGAGCGCCGCAAGATCGGCTGGCTCCTGGGCACGCCACGGCGCATCGGCAGTGAGCGCCTCGTAGCCAGCTGCGATTGAAAGGAGTCCTACTTCACTCCATGGTGCGCCGATCAGTTGTAGGCCAACTGGGAGACCGTCGGAGAGCCCGCACGGCGTGCTGAGCCCTGGGAGCCCGGCCATATTCGTTGGGATCGTGCAGGCATCGGCGAGGTACATGGCGACAGGGTCACTCAACTTCGCGCCGAACTTCCACGCGACTGACGGGCTCGCCGGCGCGACGATCGCGTCATACCCTGCCGTCCAGATGCGATCAAAGTCGCGGGCGATCAGGGTGCGCACCTTCTGCGCCTTCAGGTAATACGCATCGTAGTAGCCCGCCGAGAGCGCATACGTGCCGAGCATGATGCGTCGTCGCACCTCCGGTCCGAAGCCGCGACCGCGTGTCGTCAGGTAGCCGTCAAGGAGATCCCCCCCACCATGCTTTGACGCGCCGAATCTGATTCCGTCATAGCGCGCAAGATTCGCAGATGCTTCGGCGGGTGCGACGATGTAGTAGGTGGCAAGGGCATGCCCTGTGGATGGAAGGCTCACCTCATCAACAAAGGCACCCGCTGACTGCAGTGCAGCGACTGCGGCACGGACCGCCGACTCCACACCCGGCTCCATCCCCGCTACGAAGTACTCCTTCGGGAGGGCAAGGCGCTTCCCCTTGATTGCACTCGCCGCCTGGTCACCTTGCGGGAGCGTGAGCAGTGCCTCGTCAACAGGGACTGCGGAGCTTGTCGCATCGCGGGGGTCATATCCAGAAATCGCATGGAGCATCAGCGCCGCGTCGTGCGCGCTGCGCGCGAACGGTCCGATCTGATCAAGGGAGGATGCGAAGGCAACGATGCCGTAGCGTGAGACGCGGCCGTAAGTTGGCTTCAACCCCGTGATCCCTGTGAGGCTCGCCGGCTGACGGATTGACCCACCCGTATCGCTGCCAATACTTAGTGGCGCATGAAGGGCGGCCACCGCCGAAGCAGATCCGCCCGATGAGCCACCCGGGACACGTTCACGATCCCACGGATTGACCGTGCGCCTGTATGCGCTGAACTCGGTTGACGAGCCCATCGCGAATTCATCCATGTTCGTCTTTCCGAGGATGAGCGCACCTGCAGCCTTCAGCTTGCTGGTGATCGTAGCGTCGTAGGGACTGATGTATCCCTCAAGGATCTTTGAGCCAGCGGTGGTGGGAGTACCGACCATGTTGACAAGATCCTTTAGTGCAACGGGGACGCCAAGAAGTGGTGCAAGTGCACGCACCGCGTCCGGGCCGCTGGCTCTCGCCGCTGCGTAGGCATCATCAGCGCGCTGCGCCTCTCCACGCACCTCACCGGTTCGTAGGTGCAGCCACGCACCGAGTGCGGCATCTTCCCGTTCGATCGCGCCGAGAAGCGTGTCAACTACCTCGAGGGACGTAAACGCACCGCTCCCGAAACCTGCGCGAAGCTGGGCGGCCGTTGCCCGGCGAAGTTCTCCACTCATCCGTCGGCCTCCTCACTGAGGATCGCCTGCACCCTGACAAAGTCGCCGCTGCGCGCGGGAGCATTTTGCAGTGCCGCGTCTACGGAGAGCGACGCGCCCGGGGTGTCGTCACGCAGTGGCATCACCTGATGGATCGTCTGTGCGCTCGCCGGAACGCTTGACGTGTCTACGTCGGCGAGGCGCGCCCACTGCTCCAGGATCAGGTTGAGGTCACTTTGCAACGTCTCTACCTCGTCGTTCGTTAGGCCAAGGCGAGCGAGTGCGGCAACCTTCTCCACTTCGGCTCGGGTGAGTTTACTCATGCGAGAATCCTACCCGCCCGACGCAGACTCCCCGAGAATCCGAAGAAAGCCCGCCTCATCCACGATACGGACACCGAGCCGCTCAGCATCCGCGCGCTTGCTCCCACCCTTCTCACCTGCCACAAGCAGGGTCGTCTTGGAAGTCACAGCCTCAGCAACGGCTCCCCCCGCCGCGCGGATGCGATCGTGCGCCTCCCGCCGGCTCAGCCCTGAAATCGCGAACGTCCCGGTCACCACAACAACCTCTCCGCTCAGTGGGCCTGAGGTGCCAAGTCCGGCGGGGACCGCGCTCGGCTTGAAGGTCACACCCGCGGCCAGAAGCTCGTGCAGCCCACCCCCCGTGGCCTCGCTGGCGAAAAAGCGTTCAATGCTCTCCCCCACGACCGACCCCACGCCGCTTACGCTCGTCAGATCTTCGCTCTTCAAGGTTCGCAGCTCCGCGGCAACACGCGCGCTCCAATCCGGGCCAGCGGGGACGCGGCGAGATAGTTCAGCGGCGAGATCTCGGGCGGTTGTCTCGCCAACATGGCGGATTCCGAGTGCAACAAGCACACGCCAGAGCTCTTGCTCCTTCCGTCGACTCAGTTCACGCAACACGTTGTCAATGCGATTGGCGCCGGACTTCTTCTCCTTCGTCGCAGCGCTCCCCATACGCTCAAGGCCATCGAGATCACTTGCCGTCAGCGTGAAGAGATCCGCGAGCCGCCGCACCCGCCCTCGGTCGACTAGCTGCGCGAGCAACTTTTCACCAAGCCCTTCAATGTCAAGAGCGCTACGCCCGATCGCGTGACGGAGCCCTTCAAACAGTTGCGCCTCACACCATGGATTTGGGCAGCGGTGGCGAACCTCATCCCGCAGCACCTCACTCTTGCACGAGGGGCAGTGGGAGGGCATCTCGAATTCAGGGAGCACGCCACGTCGGCGCGCTGGGACGGAACGCACCACCTCTGGAATCACGTCGCCCGCCTTCTGCAGGATCACCACGTCGCCGATACGGACGTCCTTGCGCCGAATCTCGTCAAGGTTGTGGAGCGTCGCACGTCGCACCGTAGAGCCTGCGAGACGTACGGGTTCCATCTCGGCGACAGGTGTGAGGTAGCCAGTGCGACCCACTTCTACCACGATGTTGAGCAGCTTCGTCGTGACCTGCTCAGGTGGAAACTTATATGCGATCGCCCACTTTGGGGAACGAGAGATAAAGCCGAGTAAGGCCTGATCGCTCTCCGCATCAACCTTCAGCACCGCCCCATCAGTCTCATAAGGGAGCTCATGCCGCTTCTCCTCCCACTCGGCAAGAAACTTGGCGGCACCGGCGGCGTTGAGGCCAGCACGGGCATGCACCTCGATCGGGAAACCGAGCGCCTGTAGCTTCTGGAGAGCAGTACTCTGCGAGGCTGGCTGTGGTTCCATAAAGATTTGGTAGGCGAAGAAGGCGAGGTTCCGTTCCGCCGTAATCCGTGGATCTTTCTGCCGGAGAGACCCTGCGGCGGAGTTGCGTGGATTGGCGTAAAGCGGAAGCCCCTCCTCCTCTCTCGCCGCGTTAAGCGCAGCAAACGCCTCCTTAGGCATATAGACCTCGCCACGCACCTCGGCGCTGATCGGCTCACGCAACTTCTGCGGGATCACCTGAATTGTTCGAATGTTTTCGGTGACGTCTTCCCCTGTTGATCCGTCACCACGTGTCGCCGCGCGCACGAGAAGCCCCCGCTCATATCGCAGGCTGATCGCGAGTCCATCGATCTTGAGTTCCGCAACGAGTTCAGGCTCCCGACCTGCGAGTCCCTTGGTTGCGCTTAGGACGAATGCGGCAACCTCTTCTGGGGAGAAAGCGTTTGCAAGGCTGAGCATTGGTCGCTCGTGCTGGACCTCGCCGAGAGCGCCACCAATTTCGCGTGGGCCAACGCGCTGCGTAGGAGACCCTTCACTGCGAAGAGAAGGGTGCGCCTCCTCAATCGCTTCAAGTTCTCGACGTAGTGCATCGTATTCTGCGTCGGGAAGGCGCGGCGCATCAGCTACGTAATAGTCACGATCAGCGGCATTGATCAGTTCGACCAGTTCTGCGTGTCGTCGTCCAGCAGCGCTCGGGACGGGCGGCATCAGACGATCTCCAAGTTGGCGAGGCTCGCTGCGAGTGTCTTCACGCCAACACCGACGAACGCGATCGTCACCTCTTCATCGCTTCGAGTGAGCTTTGAGGTCACCACAACCCCCGTGCCGAAATGTGCGTGCTGGACCCGATCACCATCGCGGAAGTATCGCTCGCCGGGAATGCGAACGCGTGCCGGCTTTCTGGTGCGCTCTGGCAACGCCAACTCGTCGTGAGGTGGAGTTGAGCCTGCGCGCTGCTGATCTCCCCCCTCAACGCGGCGCCCAGTTGCCCATGGCGGAATTCGACCGATCGGCCGGGTAAGCGGTGGTTCGTCGTGGTCTGAATCAGCAAAAGGCATATCCACACCATCGTCGTGGTCGGGAGTTCGTAACGAGCCAGATCGAGCCCCAGCTCCGTAGGCGCGCCGCTTCGCCTCAAGGTCGCGCGCTGGGCTGAACGGGCCATCTGGCGTGCCCGGTCGCCCACTCCCCTCGCGCCACGCCTCTCCACCAGCAAAGCCGCCTCGTGCCGATCGATATCCTGCAACCCCGCGACCGAATCTCGTGGTGCCGTCCGTGCGCGGATCTTCATCATTCGCCACCTCAAGCAGCTCATCTGGGATTTCCGCGAGGAAGCGTGAAGGCACGCCCTCGCCATCGCCCCATCCGCGCCGGATCGCATAGGTCAGCGCGAGCCGTCGCTTCGCTCGGGTGATCCCGACATAGCAGAGCCTCCGCTCCTCCTCCATCTGCTCCTCATCCATGAGTGCACGGCTGTGCGGGAAGAGGCCCTCAGTCAGGCCGCTGAGGAACACGGTTGGCCATTCGAGTCCCTTCGCCGCATGCATCGTGATCAGCGTCACGCGCTCACTCTCGTCATCAATGGAATCCTGGTCGGCTACGAGTGCCGTCTCTTCAATGAAACGGTCAAGCGCATCGAGCGGCTCGAGTTCAAGGAAACGTCCTGCGATGCCACGCAACTCGAGCAGGTTCGCCCAACGCTCCTCACCGTCGACGCCTTCGTTGGCTAAGTGCGCACGCAGTCCCGTTTCGCTATAGACCGCGTCAAGGAGCTCCGGGAGTTCAATGAGTGCGAGACGGCCACGAAGTCGCGAGATCATGCCATCAACCTCAGCAAGGGCCTTGCGCGCCTTCGGCGCAATCCCAGGCACTTCACCGCGTCCAGCCGCAGCGATCACTCGCCCGAAAGGTACCCCGTCAGGCGCGTCGCTGCGCGGCGCCGCCGACTCTCGCAAGAGTTCTACCGTCTTCTCACCAATCCCGCGTGGCGGCACGTTGATGATCCGTTCATACGAGATGCGATCGGTGTCACTCCGCAGCACGCGCAGCCACGCCAGCGCATCTTTGACCTCGCGGCGCTGATAGAAGCGCGTTCCTCCGATGAGCTGGTAAGGGATCGAGGCGCGCAGGAGCGCCTCTTCGATCGCGCGCGACTGCGCGTTTGTCCTGTACAGAATTGCCATTCCGCCGAATGACTCAGCGAGCTCTGCATTGCTGCTGCCCGTCCCCTGACGTGGCACTGCATACTCTTCAACGCGGCGCACGATCCACGCCGCTTCGTCCTCCGCATCGAAGCCACCGTAGACAGGGATCGGCAGTCCACCGGACTGATCCGTCCAAAGCCTCTTCGCCTTGCGCCCGTGATTGTTAGAGACCACACCGTGCGCGGCGTCAAGAATGGATTGGGTGGATCGATAGTTCTGCTCGAGGGCGATCACCTCTGCCTTCGGCCAATCGCGCTCAAAATCCAAGATGTTGCGAATGTCCGCACCTCGCCATGAATAGATCGATTGGTCATCGTCACCAACCACACAGAGATTCCCGTGCCCCGCGGCTAGCTCGCGGATCCATGCGTATTGAATGCGGTTCGTATCCTGATACTCATCCACATGCAGGTACTGCCACTTCGTTCGATACCGTTCAGCGACCGCTGGAGCCTCCTGGAGCAGTCGCAGCCCTTCAATCAAGAGATCATCAAAGTCGAGGGCTTCAAGTCGCTTGAGCTCGGCGGCGTAGCGTCGTGCGAACCCAGCAATGAGCCGCTCATGATGCGTGACCGCCTGGTCCTCCATCTGATCGGCAGTGAGGCCGTCGTTCTTCGCGCGGCTGATCGCGCCCAGGATCAAAGCAGGCTTCGTGGAGCCCGTTGCGGGGAGGTCATCCTCCTTGAGGAACCCTTTGATCACGCGTACCTGATCATCTGCGTCATAGATCGCAAACTCTCTCGGTAGTCCGATCGCTTCGCCATCACGGCGCAGCATGCGCACGCAGAGGCTATGAAAGGTGCCCATCGCAACGTCGCGCGAGCGTTCCCCGATCATCTCCTCAAGGCGCGCACGCATCTCGGCCGCCGCCTTGTTGGTGAACGTCACCGCCAAGATGCGCCACGGGGCGACCCCCTCGTGCTCAATGAGCCAGGCGATCCGGTGCGTGATGACCCGTGTCTTCCCAGAGCCCGCGCCGGCGAGAACAAGGAGCGGACCCGTGGTGGTCGTTACCGCCCGCCGCTGGACCTCATTGAGTGGACCGAGGATGCGTTCTTCAAGCGCGGCCTGGCTCGCCCCTTCGGCGATGCGGTGGCGTGTCGGGGTGGTCTGGAGCGGGGCGTCTGCCGTTGGATCAGAGGGGAGGTTCACCCGCTGATTCTACCGCTCGCACCTACTGCGCCAGTCTCGGCGCGACCCCGTAACCCATCAACGCCGGAAGTGGAAGGAGATAGCGCGAGGGCCCCCAGCCGTGCTGAGAGCCCTCGCAGATCTACGAAAGGATCAGCGACTAGAAGTCCATCTCCCCGCCGTGACTGTGGCCACCAGGGGCAGCTGCCTCCTTCTTCTCTGGAATGTCGCTCACAACCGCTTCGGTGGTGAGAACCATCGCTGCGACAGAGGCCGCATTCTGCAGGGCCGAACGCGTCACCTTGGCGGCATCCACGATTCCCTTCTCGAACATATCGACCATTGTGTCAGTCGATGCGTCAAATCCGGTTCCACGCTTCGCCTTCAAGATCGCCTCGATCACCACGTCGCCTCGGGCGCCCGCGTTCTCAGCGATCTGCCGGGCTGGCGCTTCAAGTGCGCGTCGGACGATGTCAACGCCAACCTGTTCGTCACCCTCAAGCTTCAACTTGTCCAGTGAGGAGCGTGCCTGAAGGAGCGTGGTGCCACCACCAGCGACGATCCCCTCTTCAACGGCCGCGCGGGTCGTTGAGAGCGCATCTTCGATGCGGTGCTTCTTCTCCTTGAGCTCAACCTCAGTCGCGGCTCCCACCTTGATCACGGCGACGCCGCCGGAGAGCTTGGCGAGACGCTCCTGGAGCTTCTCCTTGTCATAGTCCGAAGTGGTCTCTTCAATCTGCGCCTTGATCTGCGCCATGCGGGCTTTGATCTCAGCCGGCTTGCCAGAGCC
>CAXRAV010000023.1:0-8457 GCA_964228585.1 Candidatus Limnocylindrus sp.
CTCGTGATCGCAGTGCAAGGGTTGGCTGTTGGACTCGTCGGCGCACTCCTCTTCTCGCTGCTTCCGTTGAACTAGCCGCGGCGACGCGCATGTCAGCACCTCATCCCATCCCGCTGAAAGAGCGGAGGCTTTCGAACGGCCTGCGCCTGATCACCGTCGTTGATCGCACAACACCAACCGCTACCGTCAACATCTGGTATCACGTTGGCTCCAAAGATGAACGAGTAGGTCGGACCGGATTTGCGCACCTCTTTGAGCACTTGATGTTCCAAGGTTCCGCGAACGTTTCAAAGGCCGAACATCTATCGCTGATTGAGTCGGTTGGCGGAAGTGCCAATGCCACCACGTGGCTCGATCGGACCAACTACTTCGCCACCGTTCCAGCGGAGTGGGTGGAGTTGATCCTCTGGATGGAGGCGGACCGACTCGGAACGCTGCTTGAGGCTCTCGATCAGGCGAACCTGGATAACCAGCGCGATGTGGTGAAGAACGAGAAGCGTTCCAGCTACGACAACCAGCCCTACGGAACCGCATACCTAGAACTCCTGGCCCTCGCATACCCGAAGGGCCATCCGTATCACCACCCAACGATCGGATCAATGGAGGATTTGGACGCAGCGAGCCTTGAAGACGTGCGCAACTTCTTCGCCACCTGGTATGCGCCGAATAACGCGGTACTTACAGTCGTTGGCGACATCGATGAGGCGGAGATTGTTGCGGCGGTTGAGCGGCACTTTGGGGGAATTGCCGCGAATCCAGCGCTCCCTTCCCACCCAGACCTCACGATTTCCACGCCACTGGGTGGTGAGATACGCAAGACTGTGAAAGACAAGGTTCCTGATCCGCGCATCCATCTCGCCTATCGTGCGCCGATCCTTTCGAGCCCAGACCTCCCCGCGCTTGAGATCGCCTGTCAGATCCTCGCTGGTGGTCGTGGGAGTCGGCTGACGCGGCGACTCGTGCGCCAAGAACAGTTGGCGCAAGATGTGGGGCTTTCGGTCTTGCCGTTCGTTGATGGCGCGTCTCTGGTTGTCGGCTCCGCCACCCTGCGACCTGGAGCCGATGCAACCAGGCTGGAGACGCTCTTCCTTGAAGAGCTACGCGGACTTGGAGAGCGTGGTCCCACGGCAGTTGAGATGGAGCGCGCGCGCGCGCTGATCGAATCAGAGGAGCTGGCGCTCCGATCAGATCCGGAGACGATCGCCGATCAAATTGGAATGTACGCAACACTCCTCAGCGACCCTGAGCGCATCAATCGTGATCTAGCGATCTACCAAGGTGTAGACGCCGCTGCTGTGCAGCGAGTCGCGCAGCAGTATCTTGCTGACGATCGGGTGATCCTTTGGTACGAGCCGGTGGAGGCGCCATGAGCGCGGCGCGTCCTGGACCCGGCAGTGGCCGCGCATATCGGTTCCCGCGCGCGATCGAGGGTGAGACAGCGAACGGCGTGCGCATCATCGTGCTCCCAATGCCAGCGCGACCGCTCGCTTCGGTGCAGCTGGTACTCCCGACCGGTGCATCAGCGGAGCCACGTGAAAGGTCGGGCATCACCACCGCACTCGCGCGTCTGCTGCCGGAAGGGGGAGAGCACCATGATGCTGATGGACTGGTGGAGGCGAGCGAACTTCTCGGTGCGAAGATTGGGGCCGAAGCGGGGTGGGAGAGCTTGGTGGTCGGCGCCACACTCCCTGCGGGCCGCCTTGCTGGAATCCTGCCGTTGATTGCAGAGATCGCCATCGGCCCGCGACTCCCCGAGCGCGAGATTGAACGCGTGAAGGCACTCCGTCTCGCCGCCATTGATCAGGTGCAGGCGAGCCCACGCGCTCGAGCTAGCGAAGCACTGGTCGCCGCCATTTATGACGAAGGGGCGGCCTACTCGCGACCGGCGGGCGGCACTCGAGAGAGCGTCTCCGCCATTGATCGGACGGCGCTGCACGCGTGGCATCAGCAACTCCTCTCAGCCGGTCGGCCAACCATTGTGATCGCTGGTGAACTTGATCCCGCTGCAGCAATCCGAGCCGTACAGGAGAGTCCACTCGCGGCGTTGACGCGTGGCAGCGGCAAGGCGCATGCGCCGGCCGATACGTCGTCGCCGATCAGCAGTGAGCGCGGTGGGGCGCCGCACCTTCTGCTCCTCGATCGACCCGGCTCCGTTCAGTCGGAGCTGCGCATCGGTCGACTCGGCCGCTCCCGCCTCGATCCGCTCTTCCACGCGGCACTCGTCCACTCTGAGGTTCTCGGTGGGCTCTTTGGTTCACGACTCAATCGCGTGCTCCGCGAGGAGAAGGGGTACACCTACGGTGCCGCGGCAGGATTCGAATTCCGACGTGGTCGCGGGCCATTCACGGCACGTACCGCAGTGGAGAGCTCGGTAACCGCCGCTGCACTGGTGGAGGCGCGCAGGCAGCTCGGATCACTTGCCACGGATCCAGCCACAGAAGAAGAACTCACCGCCGCGCGGCAGTACCTTCGCGGGACGTTCCCACTTCGATTCGGCACCGCTTCCGCTGTTGCTGGCGCTGTTACCGCCCTTGTGGCGAACGACCTTGCCGTCGATGAGCTGGATAAGTTCCAGTCCTCTGTTGAATCGGTCCCGGCTGCTGCGGTGGCGCAGGTGGCAGAAGAGCTGTCAACGGAGCGCGAGCGCATCGTGGTAGTTGGCGACGCCGCCTCCATTGAAGCGCCGCTGCGCGATGCGGGATTTGCTGTCGAGGTGCGCAGTGAGCCGGTGAAGGGGGAGTCATAGGTGATCGCCATCATCGGCAGTCCGATTGGTGAGGTTACCGCTGACGGGACTCATCAAGCAGGTGGTCTCGGCGTGCGCGTTGCTCGCGCGCTCGTCCGTGGCGGCGAGCGGGTGGAGTTGATCGGCCGAATTGGCGCGGATCAGATTGGGGAGGAGCTCACCCTGTCGCTCGCCCGCGATGGCATTGGGCACGTCGCACTGCTGCGCGACGCCGCGCTTGCTACTCCCGTTGGCGCTGCCGCGCGCGGGATTGAACTTGATCGCGGCGACGCACAACTTGGCCTTCGCTACCTCACGAGCTTCTCTGCGGTGCTCCTGATTGATCCCGCAAACGTCACGCTCGTTCAGGGGGTGACTGAGGAGTCCGCCTATGGCGGCGCGCACCTGATCGTTGTCGGCGATGCTGATCTGGAGCACGGAGTGGTGGCACCAGCCGCGAGTAGCGCCCCTGGCACTCCCATGCCACTGCGTGAGGTAGCACCGCCACTCTTCGTGGCGCGCCCAAGCGCGGAGAGCCCGGAGTTTGACGCATACCTCGCTGGACTTCTCGCATCGGATGAGGGCGGTTCGGCGAAGGCCTAGCCGATCGCATACGCTCATCGGGTGGACATCAATGAACTTCTGCGCGCAGGTGGGCCGATCAACAACGAAGACGCCGGTCGCCTGATTGATGCGGGCGCCGATGCGCTCGACGCGGGTGACCCTGAGGCTGCGCTTGAGCGCTTCTGGCGTGCGGCTGGAAGCGGCGATCTCAACCTCGCAGGGCGCGCATCCATTGGCGCTGCAGAGGCGCTGGTGCGACTCGGCCGCGATGATGAGGCGCGCGAACTCCTGCAGGGGGCCAGCCAGAGCGGAGAACAGGAGGTGCGCTTTGTAGCGCGTCGACGTCTCGCCGCACTTCACGTTACGGCTGGTCAACTGCAAGATGCTCTCTCCGAGTATCAGCGCGCGGAACGCGACGCACCAAACGACCGTGCGCGCGCCGAAGTCGCTTCGAGAATCGGTTGGTTGATCAAGGAGACAGGTGGAAGCGGCGTCCGGGCACGGCTCGCGTTTGCCCGCTCCCGCGGTGGTGTGGCGGATCGCGTAACGCCTCTGGCGATGCTTGCAGTCACCGGTACCATTTCAGCCGCCGCTCTTGCGCTGCCACGCCTCCTTGAACCACTCGCGCTGATCAAGGTAGACAACGCGAACGGTGATTTCTTGAGTGCAGAGCCATGGCGACTTCTGACGGTTGCGCTTGTGCACGGTAGCCCGCTCCATCTCCTCTTCAACCTCTTCGCCATGGATCTCGGCGCGCGTCTGGTGCAGCGCCTCTACGGCACGCAGCGCCTCCTCCTTTGGTATCTGCTCGGCGTCGTTGGCGCATCGCTCGCAAGTGCAATCTGGACGCCGTTCGTACCCTCGGTTGGAGCATCAGGTGGTGTGTTTGCCCTCTTCGGTGTCGCGCTTGGCGCGGAGTGGGCACATCGCCCACTCGTGGAGCGCGGCGTGCGCGCGGCTCTCGCACAGATTGGCGGACTGATCGCGATCAACCTCATCTTCGGCCTTGGGCTAAATGTTGCGGGCGGCGGGATCGATAACGCGGCGCATCTCGGCGGCTTGGCGCTCGGACTCCTGCTCGGTGTACTGGTGCCGCCAACGCGTGCAGAGTCCATGCGCAGCCGTTGGGCTGGAGTGATCAGTCGCGGCGCCGGCCGCGAACAGCTCTACATACTGATCGTGGCGTTCGCTCTTCTGGTGATCTTCATGAACTGGTACTCGCTCGCGCTACTGCGTACCACCCTCCCCTTCTAGCCGTGTTTGCAGCCCTCCTCTCGCCCGCAGACTTTTCACCGACGCAGGAAGGTCGCATTGCAGCGGTCGCTGCGCTCGGTGGCCCGTACTTCACGACGAGCGGTGAAGAACTAGCAGCGGCACGCGCCGCTGGGCTCCAGGGAGCTCTCATCATTGAAGACTCTGGCTCGCCTGAGATTCTTGCGTCCGTAGCCGCAGCGTTGCAAACAGAGGCAGAGATCATCGCGATCCGTACAAGCGCGTTAGACCTGTCGGAGGTCGATCGAGCACCACAGATTGCGCGCCTCGCCGCGGCGCTCGCCGCGGGCGAGGGGAGGCATCGCATGCTGATCTGCGTTGATGCGCCGCTCGCACCGATCAGCGGTGCGGAGTGGGGAGCACTGCCTGCAGAGAGCCTACTGATCGACCCGATCGCGGATCCAGATGCGTGGCGTGCAGCGGCGACCCTCCCAGGTGACCGTGGCCTGATCCTTGCACTCGTTGGATCAGCGGGGGATCCGATTGAGGCGCGTGAGGTGCTTCTCTGGGGCCTCCAGTACGCCGCATCGCTTGGCGGCCGCGGCGGCGTGCGCGTTGGCTTCACCGAACGTCCAGCGAAGGTTAAGGGAGGGGGAGAACGCGCGGTGCACCCAGACCTCGCAGCGGCTACCCATCGCGCGCTTGCAGATCTTTTGCGCCTCACCGCTGCAGATGCAGAGACCCTGAAGCGCGAACTTGATCCGCGCTCAATCAGCCCCGCCGCCACGCACCTGGCAGCGCGAAAGCGAGAGTGACGCATGAGCGCTGAACTTCTCGTCCTACCAGTGGGGCCGCTCCGCACGAATGTTGCGCTGATCGGCGATCCTGCTCGACGTGAAGCGATCGTGATTGATCCCGCCATTCCATCACTTGCGGAGCTCATTGCAGCGCTTGCGGAACGCAAATGGAAACTTGTCTTGGCGCTGGCCACCCATGGTCACTGGGATCACATGGGGGAGCTCGCCGCACTTGCAGGGCATGTGCGCGCGCATGAGTCACGAGAACTCGCCATCGGCTCGCATCCACTCGATCGGCACCGGCTAGAAGACCCTCGGCCGATGGCCGCCCCATTTCCAATCCCTGCCGTGATCCCAACGCGCGATCTCTCGGAAGGAGATCGCATTCGTGCTGGCGCAATCAACCTCCTCGTGATGCATACGCCCGGACACACCGAGGGATCCATCTCTCTGCACGACGAGGAGGCGGGGATTCTCTACAGCGGCGACACGCTCTTTCAGGGCGCGTGGGGGCGAACCGATCTTCCGGGTGGCGATGACGCAGCGATGATCGCCTCGCTCGGCCGACTCGCGAAGCTCCGCCCCGAAACGCGCGTGATCCCTGGTCACGGTGCCGCGACCACGATCGGCGACGAACTTCCCTGGATCAGTGACATAGTAACGAGTGGACGACTGCAGGTCACACGCACGTGAGTGAAGAGGCGGCGGCTCTCCGCACCCTGGTAGCCGACGGGATCGCGGATGCGGAGCTTCTCGCACATGCGTCGCTCCTCGTTGACGCAGGAGTTCCGATCCTGATCTCTGGTCCATCCGACACGCTGACCACGAGGGTCGCCGATGCATTCGCACTCGCATCACCCGTCCCTGGTGCCGCGCAGAGTGGACGCGACATTGAGATCGAGAGCGGACACCACTTTGAGTGGCTTGCCGATCCAACGGGGATCGGCTGCATGGATCCGCTTGCTGGGAGTGCGCCGCGGAGCCCGCGCAGCAGTCGTCTGCGCATCCGAGGACTCCTCGCTGGTCTTGACCCTCTGACGGCACGCACCGCACTGCGCGCACTCAGTCGTGGGTTCCCAGCAATCAGTGAGGCGAGCGCCGTTGATCTCGCCACGTTGCTGGATCGGCTGCGCAGCGATCCACACCGCCTCCCAGAGGGGGACCTGCGTGGGCTCGGCCTGGTCGTGATCCTTGACGAGTCGCGGCTTGTTGCCGCGCACCTCCTCCACAAAGGTGAGGTGACTGAACGTCGCGCACCAACGCTACTTGCGGTCTGGGATGCGCGTGCCAGCGCGTGGGATGACTTCGCCTGGGCGGCGGCACCCGAAGCGGCGCAGCGTTGCGGCTTCACCCAGCCCGAATACGAGTCACGGCGTCAAGAGCGACTCGCGATCTTGCTTCAGGGCGAGCGTCAGTAAAGGCTCGGCTATCCTGCATCCATGACGACGATCGCCTCTTCACCACACGAGCTTCTCGCGGCGCTGCGATCTTCGCTCAGCCTTGCAGGCGACGGCACGCTGACGATTACCGACGCCGCTCTGATGCGCAGTGAGGGGGCGGCAATCATCGCCTGGAGTGCTGCGTTCTCCGCGGATGAGGCGACGGTGAAGAGTGCGCAGTGGCTTGCCCGCAGCGCCGCCGCCGCCAGCGGAATCTATAGCGCCAGCGTTGCCCCGCTCTACGCGGCACGAGCGGCTGGAGCATACGACGGAGTCAGCGTTCCAGCGATCAACCTTCGGGCGCAGGTGTTTGACATGGCGCGCACCGCGCTTGAGTGCGCGTCGCGCATGGACGGGGCGGCGCTGATCTTGGAACTGGCCCGCTCCGAGCAGACCTATACCTTTCAGCGACCCGTTGACTACGCCACGAGCATCTTCGCCGCCGCAATTGCCGCCGGATGGCACGGCCCACTCTTCATTCAGGGAGATCATTATCAGTTCGTCGCAAAGAGGTACGCCGTCGATCCCGATGCGGTGACGGCGGAGATTGCACGCGCCTGTCGCCTGGCGGTGGATGCGGGGTATCGAAACATCGATATCGATGCATCCACGCTCGTGGACCTCTCCCAGCCAACCGTTGCCGCGCAGCAGCGTGTGAACGTGGAGCGCAGTGCAGAGGCGGCGGCGCTCATTCGGTCAATTGAGCCGTCTGGAGTACAGATCAGCATTGGTGGAGAGATCGGTGAAGTAGGGACAAACAACTCCACCGAGGAAGAGCTCACCGCATATCTGGATGGCTTTGATGCGGAACTTGCGCGATTGCTCCCTGGTGCACGAGGACTGAGCAAGGTGTCCGTTCAGACGGGGACGAGCCATGGCGGGATCCCGCTCCCTGGCGGTGGCGTTGCGGAGGTTGCGTTGGACTTTGGCGTGCTTGAACGGCTCGGCGTGCTCGCGCGAGCGCGCGGCCTTGCGGGTGTCGTCCAGCATGGCGCCTCCACGCTCCCAGAGAGCCTCTTCCACCGATTCCCTGAAGTTGGCACCGCGGAGGTGCATCTTGCAACTGGCTTCCAGAACACCCTCTACGACCACCCCGCGTTCCCGAGCGAGCTGCGCGCGGAGATCATCGCCTGGCTGAAGGCGAACGCTGCGGACGAAGCGAAGCCTGGGGATAGCGAGGAGCAGTTCATCTATCGCACGCGAAAGAAGGCGCTCGGCCCGTTCAAGCGTCAACTCTGGGAGGTTGCCAGCAAGGCGGAGATCCTCGACTCACAGCGCGCCCGTTTCCACTCGCTCTTCACCCAGCTTGGTGTGACGGGTACACGCGGACTCGTGAGCAAGTGGGTCCCTGAACTTCCAGATCCGCTCCCGCCAGCCCCAGCCGAGCTCGTCAGCGCGGTACGCGGATAGCGCTCAAGCGGCGAGGCTAACCTCTCGTCACTCCCGCCGCATCAAGCGACTCCTCGAGGATCTTGAGCGCGAGCTCAACCTCTTCGGCGCTGGTGACGAGTGGCGGGATGATTCGAATCACCTGACCGTACGGGCCAGCCGATAGGAGGAGCAACCTTCTCTTGTTCGCCTCGGCGATGACGCGCTTGACGGTGTCAGGGTCTGGCGTTCGACCGTCTCCTTCGCCCGGTTTCACAAATTCAAAGGCGAGCATCAGCCCGAGTCCGCGAACGTCGCCGATTCCGCTCCGTCCCGCCGCGATCTTCTTCAT